>CAIUCF010000851.1 GCA_903897565.1 uncultured Rhodospirillales bacterium
CATCCTTTACACCTCCGGCACGACCGGCGTACCGAAAGGCGTGGTCCGCGACCATGGTGGCTATGCCGTTGCACTCAACTGGAGCATGGCGAACGTCTTCGATCTCGAGCCCGGCGAGGTGATGTTTACCGCCTCCGACGTCGGCTGGGTCGTCGGGCATTCCTACATCGTCTACGCGCCATTGCTGCGCGGCTGCACCACGATACTTTACGAGGGCAAGCCGATCGGCACCCCAGACGCCAGTGCGTTCTGGCGCGTGGTCGACGAGCACGCCGTCAACGTCCTGTTCACGGCGCCGACGGCGTTTCGCGCGATCCGCCGCGAGGACCCGGACGGCAAGTTCATCAAGGCCGCCAAGCGCAGCACCCTGCGGGCGCTCTACCTCGCCGGTGAACGTTGCGACCCGCCGACCCTGCATTGGGCCGAGGAACAACTCGGGATTCCCGTCATCGATAATTGGTGGCAGACCGAGACCGGCTGGCCGATCGCCGCGAATTGTCTCGGCCTCGGTGCGCTGCCGGTCAAAGCGGGTTCACCGGCGCGGGCCACGCCGGGCTGGGACGTCCAGGTTCTAGATGATGCGGGCCATCCGCCGGCACCGGGCGAGATCGGCAACCTGGTCATCAAGCTGCCGCTGCCCCCGGGGGCGCTCACGACCTTCTGGCAGGCCGATGACCGTTTCGTGAAGAGCTGCCTCGATCATTTTCCCGGTTACTACGCCACGGGGGACGCCGGCGTAATCGACGAAGATGGTTATATCTTCGTGATGACGCGGACCGACGACGTCATCAACGTCGCCGCCCATCGGCTCTCGACCGGCGGGCTCGAGGAGGCGGTCGCCGGGCATCCGGCGGTGGCCGAATGCGCTGTGGTCGGCATCGTCGACGAGATCAAGGGCCAGGTACCACTGTGTCTCGTGACGTTGCGGTCCGGCGAGAACGGCGCCCATGCGACCATCGAGCATGAGGTGTCGCAGCGCATCCGCGACGAAGTCGGGGCCATCGCCACGCCCAAGCGGGTGCTGGTCGTCGATCGCCTGCCGAAGACGCGCTCGGGTAAGATTCTGCGCCAATCGATCCGCGGCCTTGCCGATGGCAAGCCGGTCAAGACCCCGGCGACGATCGAGGATCCGAGCGTGCTGACCGAGATCGAGGCCAGCTTGCGCGAGGCCGGGTTCGGAATCGCCGCCATCGAGTAGGGGCGACGCCCAGGCAGGGGATCAAAAAAAGGGCGACGCGGCCTCTGCCAGCGTCGCCCTTTCTCGTTGAGCGGTGGAACGTCCCCTTAAATCAGGCGACGCCACCAGCCTTTGCGCGAGCCTTCCGAACTCGTGGATTCGCCGACGATGATCACCTCGGCGCCAGGGGGGGCATTCACGGGTGCCGGCTCGGACTCCGGGGCAGGGGTCGGGTCGACGGCGACCGGCTCGGTGATGACGGCCGCTTCGACGACGTGCTCGACCGGCGCAGGGACAGGCTCGCTGACCGGTTCCGGCGCGGGTTCGATCTCCGCCACGGGCGCTTCGACGATATCCGCTGCCGGCGTCTCGGCCGCTGTCGGCTCCGCAACCGCCTTCTTGCGGCTGCGGCGCGGTTTGGCGGCGGGCGCTTCCGCGGCGACGATTTCGGCCACGTCCGGCGTTGCGGCCTCCGCAACGGCCTCGTCGCCACCCTTGCGGCGGCGCGGGGCACGGCGTTTGGCCGGCGCTGCGGCCTCTACCGCTTCCACGGCCTCGGCTGCTTCTACCGAGGCTGCGACATCGGCACTCGCCTCGACGACCAGATCGGGGCCGACCGGCGTGATGTCGGGTGTATCGGTCACGCCGTAGAGGAACGGGCGATCATCGCGGGCGAAGTCTTCTGCAGGGCCGTAGCCGCCAGCGAACTCTTCGGCCTCGCCGGCGTCGCCGAGCTCGCCTTCGCCGGCCGGCCGTTCGTCACGGGCGTGGCGGCGACCACCGCGGCGACCACGACGCCGACGTCGGCTGTCGCCCTTGGCGTCGCCCCGTGCTTCGTCCGCGGTTGCGGCGGTCTCGGCGACGGCTTCGGTGGCAATGGCGGGTTCTTCACCCGGCAATTCTTCACCGGCAACGCCCTCTTCCTCGGCGTCGCCCTCTTCGCCAGCGAGGCTCACGCCATTGGCGTCAAGCTGGCCCTCGCCGGGCGCGCCGCCTTCGCGACCACCCTGGCCGCGACCACGGCGCCGGCGCCGGCGGCGACGACCCGATGCGTTTGCTGAGTCCGGAGTCGCGGCGCCACCAGCGGATTCGCCGGCTTCACTCTGGCTTTCGACCGCGACCTCATCCTCGACAACTTCGAAGTCTTCCGGTTCGTCGTCGACCACCACGGGAGCCGCGCTTGGTACCGGCAGAGCCGAGAGTTCGGCCGGCGTAAAGGAGCGGACGCGATCGAGGCGATAGGCCGGCGGGATCAGTTCGTCATCCTGCTGGATCGTCACCGCGAAGCCGTAGCGCTGTTCGATCTGGCGCAGGCCTTCGCGCTTCTGGTTGAGGATATAGAGCGCGACATGGGTCGGGATCCACAAGGTGATCTCCGCGGTGCGGCGGCGGATACCCTCTTCTTCGAGCGCGCGCAACGCTACCAGTGCCGTCGACTCGGTCGAGCGGATCGTGCCCGTGCCGGTGCAATGCGGGCAGATCTGGGTCGAGGCTTCGATCAGGCTCGGCCGCAGCCGCTGACGAGACAGCTCGAGCAAGCCGAAGGGGCTGACCCGGCCGAGCTGAATCCGCGCCCGGTCGTTCTTCATCGCGTCCTTGAGGCGGCGCTCGACCGCACCCCGGTTGCGCGACTCTTCCATATCGATGAAGTCGATGACGATCAGGCCGGCCAGATCGCGCAGGCGCAGCTGGCGGGCAACCTCGTCGGCGGCCTCGAGATTGGTCTTGGTCGCCGTCTCCTCGATATTACGCTCACGCGTGGAGCGGCCGGAGTTGACGTCGATGGCGACCAGCGCCTCGGTCGGGTTGATGACGATATAGCCGCCCGAACGCAGCTGCACGGTCGGGTTATGGATCTGGTCGATCTGCTGGTCGATCTGGAAGCGATGGAACAGCGGGATCACGGGATCGCGGTAGGACTTAACGCGAGAGGCATGGCTCGGCATGAGCATGCGCATGAAATCCTTGGCGTTGCGGTAGCCCGCCTCGCCTTCGACCAGCACTTCCTCGATGTCGCGGGAGTAGAGATCGCGGATCGCGCGCTTGATCAGGCTGCCTTCCTCGTAGATGAGGGCGGGCGCCGAAGAGCGCAGCGTCAACTCACGGATATCGTCCCACAGCCGCAGCAGATACTCGTAGTCGCGATGGATTTCAGCCTTGGAGCGCTCGCTGCCGGCGGTGCGGACGATCACGCCCATGCCGTCCGGAACTGCCAGCTCTTCCATCAATTCCTTGAGGCGGCGGCGATCGGTAGTGCTCGTGATCTTGCGAGAGACACCACCGCCACGACCGGCGTTCGGCATCAGCACGCAATATCGTCCGGCGAGTGAGAGATAGGTCGTCAGGGCCGCGCCCTTGTTGCCGCGCTCTTCCTTGGTGACCTGGATCAGCAGGATCTGGCGGCGCTTGATGACTTCCTGAATCTTGTAGTGACGATAGGGGGTCCGCTGGCGGCGGGTGCTGACCTCTTCCATCTCGTCGCCGCCGATGGTCTCGACGGTGGAATTGGCCTCGCTGCGCTCGACGAAAACGCCGTCGTCCTCGTCGCCGGATGAGGGCTCGGAACGGCTGCTCTCGGCGAACTCGTCGGTGACGTTGATCGTCTCGGCGGATCCATAGATCGACTCGGGCGCCAAGCCTTCGCCACTCGCCTGGGTTCCGGCCTCGTCGCCGCTGCCATAGCCCGACGACTCGTCATTCGACTGGGCGCCGTCGTTGGATTGGGCGTTGTCGTTCGACTGCGCCGCGTCGTTGGAGCGGGCGTCGTCGTCACGCGAAGAAACGCGTTCGATCCGGGGCGGTTCCTGATCGTCGTCCTCGTCGCTCATGCGCGCTTCATGGGCGAGCATGGCTTCGCGGTCGCTGACCGGGATTTGATAATAGTCCGGGTGAATTTCGCTGAAGGCGAGGAAACCGTGGCGGTTGCCGCCATACTCGACGAAGGCCGCCTGGAGCGAAGGCTCTACCCGCGTGACTTTCGCGAGGTAGATATTGCCCTTGATTTGCTTCTTCGTGGAGGATTCGAAATCGAATTCTTCGAGCTTGGTACCATTCAAAACCACGACCCGGGTTTCTTCCGGATGGGTGGCATCAATCAACATACGCTTCGACATACACTAGTCTCCGGAGCGCGCCGGCCTCATGCCCTGCGAATAAGCATGGTGGCGCGCCCACAGTTCTGGCGAGTCCCGCGGAACCTGTTGCTACTCTGCCGAACGGTGGATCACACCATGACAGGGCTCGGTCCGGTCGCCGCACCCCCGAAAAACTCGGAAGGATGAACTCGACGTTTATTTTCTAGTCCGCTGATACGGATCTGAACGCCCCTGCTGGTGTCGAGGCGGGGCGCGATAGGGCCTATCTCCTCAACGGTCCAGTGCGACGTCGCCACCGCGGTATCAAGTACCGCCACAGCAATCCACGAACTTTCGCGACTCCAGAATAGGGGCGGAGGCGGCGGGGGACAATCACTTTATTGTTGCCCGTGATAATTGTTACATGGCGGGCCCTCGATTAAGGCGATTCCGTGACTTTTGCGAACGGGGTGGTGAAATCATTTTTACCGCCTCCGCCCTTGGGTTAGGCTCGTCGCGAGCTGCCTCGAGGCCGTGCGCCGCCCGCCTCACGCCGAGGGGATCATCGGACCCTGCCGATGCCGGGTGCCTGGCCGCAGCCCATCTCCCCGATGCCACAAGCGATGGGAACTCGCCGCGTGACCAAGCCTCCGCATTTTCTTGCCCGCATGGGCGTGTTCATCCTGGCGATGCTGGCCATCGCCTATTCTCTGATGCCGGTACTCGAGCCGGCGTTTCGCGCCAATCTCGTCCTCAACAGCATCATCGCTGCGACCCTGGTGATCGGGATCCTGTCGATCTTCCGGCAAGTCGCGATGCTCGCGCCTGAGGTCGCCTGGATCGAGCGTAACCGCCAGGCGGAGCGGCCGAGCCTGTCGGGCAAGCTGCCGCAATTGCTGTCGCCGCTCGCCAATGTGCTGGGTGAGCGCTCGGGTCGCCGGGTGTCGCTCAGCCCGGTCTCGATGCGGACGTTGCTCGACGGCATCGCGGCGCGGCTCGACGAGCAGCGTGAGACCTCGCGCTACCTGATCGGGGTGTTGGTGTTTCTCGGCCTGCTCGGCACCTTCTTCGGACTGCTGGTTACCGTGCGTTCGGTCTCCGGCGTGCTCTCGGCACTGTCGGTCGGCAATGGCGACGTCGCAACCGCGATGACGCAGCTGAAATCCAGTCTCGGCGCCCCCCTCGAAGGCATGAGCGAGGCCTTCTCCTCGTCGCTGTTCGGCCTCGCCGGTTCGTTGGTACTCGGCTTCCTCGATCTGCAGGCGGGGCAGGCGCAGAACCGCTTCTTCAACGAGCTCGAGGAATGGCTGTCCGGACTGACGCGGGTCTCGGCCGGTGGCGGCGAGGCGGGCGAGCAGCCGGTCCCGGCCTTCATCCAGGCCCTGCTCGAGCAGACGGCCGACAGTCTCGATTCGCTGCAGCGCACGATGCTGCGCGGCGAGGAAGGTCGCGTTGCGGCGAACGAATCGCTGCGCAACCTCTCCGATCGCCTGAGCACCATGACCGAGCAGATGCGGACCGAGCAGAGCGTGCTGCTGCATCTCGCCGAGGGGCAGAAGGAGTTGCGTGCCGTACTCGCGCGTTTCGCCGAGGCGACGCGGACCGGCGGCAGCATGGACGATGTCACCCGCGAGCATATCCGCAGTATCGACGGCCATCTGTCGCGTCTCGCGACCGATCTCGTCCATGGTCGCGAGGACCTAGTGCGCGATCTGCGTGGCGAAATCCGGCTGGTTGCCCGCACCATTGCCGCGGCCAAGCCGGATCAGGGCCCTGCCGAGGATGGGACGAGGTAGGGTAAATGTCGCTCTCCCGCAAGCAGCGGCCATCCTCGATCAATATCTGGCCCGGCTTCGTTGATGCCCTGACCCAGTTGACGATGGTCCTGGTGTTCGTGCTGCTGATCTTCACGATCGGCCAGTTCTATCTCTCCGGCGCTGTCAGCAATCAGGACAAGGAAATCCGCAAGCTGACCGCGACCTTGAGCGCGCTGGATTCCATGCTGTCGCTGGAGAAGCGGGAGGACGCGCGGCTGCGGGCCAATGTCGACGCGCTGCGCGCAGCGCTGGCGGAAGCGGAGGCGTCCAAGACCAAATTGGCCGATACCCTGGTTGCGACCCAGAACCATGCCACGGCGGCTGAAGGAGACCTCGCCGCTGCGCGTGGCCAGGTGCAGGCCCAGGACGCGACCATATCGGCGCTCAATCGCAATATCGATGAGTTGCGTCGACAGCTGACGGCGATCGCTGCGGCCCTCGAACTTGCCCAGACCAAGGACAAGGCACAAGAGGCGCAGATCGCCGATCTGGGCGCCAAGCTCAACCTGGCGCTCGCCCGCAAGGTCGAGGACCTGGCGCGCTACCGTTCGGAATTCTTCGGTCGGCTCAAAGAGATTCTCGGCGACCGCCCCGATGTCCGCGTCGTTGGCGATCGCTTCGTGTTCCAGTCCGAGGTTCTATTCGCGCTCGGCTCGGCCGATCTCAGTCCAGAGGCGCGCAAGCGGCTGGCGCCGCTGGTCGGCGCGCTGCGGCAGATCAGCGGCGAGATACCAACGAGCATCAACTGGATCCTCGAGGTCGACGGCCATACCGACAATCGGCCGATTCTCAAGGGTGCGCGCTATGCCTCGAACTGGGAGCTTTCGACCGCCCGCGCGGTCTCGGTGGTCGATTACCTTGTCAGCCAGGGCATCCCGGCGCGCCATCTCGCCGCCGCCGGCTTCGGCGAATGGCAACCGCTGGACGGGCACGACACCGACGCCGCATTCCAGAAGAACCGCCGCATCGAACTGCGCCTGACCCAGCACTGA
This sequence comes from uncultured Rhodospirillales bacterium, assembly GCA_903897565.1. Taxonomy (GTDB): domain Bacteria; phylum Pseudomonadota; class Alphaproteobacteria; order ATCC43930; family CGMCC-115725; genus CAIXXC01. The sequence goes on from CAIUCF010000851.1 coordinate 7,061, forward strand.
CGCAGGAGCCCTCGCTAAAGCAGGAGGCGGGCAGCCGATTCGGTCGCAGCGAGGCGATGGCGGGCGACCTTCTTCATCAGGGTGGGCAGCGCGTGGTCGGGAAAATCTCGGGGCTTGATCCAAAGCGCATCCGGAGCGACGGCATCGGGCGAGACCCGGCCGGCCAGGATCGTGAGCACCAGGCGAAAATGGGTGAAGACGTGGATGACGGTGCCGGGGATTGCCTCCCAGGTGGAAGGCTGCAGCGGTGAAGCGCCGTGGGCGGTGGCGGGGATGCCGGGTTGTTCGAGCCAGGGCGTCGACGGCACTTCCAGCAGGCCGCCGAGCAAGCCACTCTCTATGCGTCGTCGCAGCATCACCGTGCCGTCGGGGCGCTCGAGCCAGAACACCGTGCCGTAGCGGGTCGGCCGTTCGGCCTTGGCGCGTTTGCGGGGATAGGTCTCGGCGTCGCCCTGGGCAAGTCCATTGCAGGCACTCGCCCACGGACAGAGCGGGCAGCGCGGTTTGCGCGGCGAACAGATCGTGGCGCCCAAATCCATCACCGCCTGAGCGTAATCTCCCGGTCGTGCCGTGGGCGTCAGGACGGCGGCGAGGTCGCGCAGGCGCTGCTTGCCGTCAGGAAGCGGCGTTTCAACCCGGAACAGCCGCGCCATAACGCGCTCGACATTGCCGTCGACGACCGTTGCCGGCCGGTCGAAGGCGATCGCAGCGATCGCGGCGGCGGTATAGGCGCCGATCCCGGGCAGCAGGCGCAGAGTCGCCTCGGTGTCGGGAAACACGCCGCCATGGTCGCGGGCGACGGCCTTGGCGCAAGCGTGGAGATTTCGCGCGCGGGCGTAGTAGCCAAGCCCTTGCCAGGCGTGCAATACCTCGTCGAGAGAGGCAGCGGCGAGATCGGTGACGGTCGGCCAGCGCGCCATGAAAGCGTCAAAATACCCTTGTACGGTCGCGACCGTCGTCTGCTGCAGCATGATCTCGCTGAGCCAGACGGCGTAAGGGTCGGCGGTGTGGCCGGGGCTCGCGCGCCAGGGCAACTCACGGCGATGGCGGTCGTACCAGGCGAGCAGGGCCGCCGCGTCGGGTGTGGTCTGCGGCGCGGAACGGAAAGGTCGGGTCATGAAGTCCCTCGCGGGCAGTGTAAGCCGGATCGCCGCCCCGATTCTGGGGAAGCGTGGATTCGCCGAGGCGGAGATGGTCCTGCAATGGGCCGCCGTGGTCGGTGAGGAACTGGCGCGCCTGAGTGCGCCGGTCAAGCTTTCCTTCGGTACGCCTGGCACCAAGGAGGCCGGTGCCAGGGTCAACGGCACCCTGCAATTGCGCGTCGCCCCGGGCACCGCGATCGAATTCCAGCATCTCGAGCCCGTCATCGTCGAGCGCATCAATACCTTCTTCGGCTATCGCGCGGTCGCCCGGCTGGCGCTGCGCCAAGGTCCGCTGCCGCGACGCGCCATGGCGCCGCCGCCGCCGCGAACCCTGTCGGTCGCCGAGAGCCGCAGCCTCGAGAGCAGTCTCGACGGCATTGCCGATCCGGAGCTGCGCGCCGCGCTCGAACGGCTCGGCCGCGCCGTCATCGGCAGCGGCAAGGGCTGACCCTTGCCGTCCCGCAAAATTCACTTTAGCATCTAGATATAGTGGTGGAGAAGAGCATGTCCCGCTGTTGGTTGTTTGTGTTTAGCATTCTGGCGTTCATTGCCGTCGTCGCTCCCGGGGCCGCGCGGGCCGATGGCGTGCCGCCGATCACCGGTGACGACGTCGTGTTAGGCAAGGCCGATGCGCCGGTCACGATCATCGAATACGCCTCGCTCAGCTGCCCGCATTGCGCCGAGTTCGAGGCCGAGACCTGGCCACAGGTGAAGAAGGAATGGCTCGAGACCGGCAAGGCGAAATACGTCTTCCGCGACTTCCCGCTGAACGGCCCGGCGTTCCGCGGCAGCCTGCTCGCGCGCTGTGCGGCGCGTGCCGAGTTCTACCCCTTCATCGAGGAGCTCTACGCCAACCAGAATACCTGGGTGTCCGACGACGAGGCGGCGACGATGACCGCGTTGCAGCGCATCGGCGTCGTCGGCGGTGTTTCCGCCGATCGTTTCGCGGCCTGTCAGGCCGACAAGACGCTGCAGCAGAAGATCGCGGCGAGCGAGGCAGCGGCGCAGGCGGCGGGTGTCGATTCGACACCGACTTTCTTCATCAACGGCACCAAGGTCGCGGGGGCCCTGGCGTATAGCGATTTCAACAAGGCGCTACAGACCGCTGCCGCCGCTGCCGTCGCGGCCGCCAAGACCCCCTGACCCCTTCATCTGAGGACACCCCGTAGGCGTGCAGTTCACCAAGCTTCGACTTACGGGCTTCAAGTCCTTCGTTGAGCCGACCGAGTTCCTGATCGAGCCGGGGCTGACGGGAATCGTCGGCCCCAATGGCTGCGGCAAGTCGAACCTGGTCGAGGCGCTGCAATGGGTGATGGGGGAGACATCGGCGCGGCGGCTGCGCGGCGGCGAGATGGACGACGTGATCTTCGGCGGCACGACGACCAGACCGGCGCGTAATATCGCCACCGTCACCTTGTCGCTCGACAACCGCGACCGCACCGCCCCGGCGCATCTCAACGACCATGACGAATTGGAAATCGAACGCCGGATCGATCGTGATCGCGGCTCGACCTATCGTGTGAACAGTCGCGAGCAGCGTGCCCGCGACGTCCAGATCCTGTTCGCGGACGCGGCGAGCGGGGCGCAATCGACGGCGCTGATCGGGCAGGGCCGGATCGGCTGGCTGATCAACGCCAAGCCCACCGAGCGCCGCACCCTGCTGGAAGAAGCCGCCGGGATCGGCGGCTTGCAGGCGCGCCGCCACGAGGCCGAGCTTCGGCTCTCCGCAACCGAAACCAACCTGACCCGGCTCGAAGACGTCGCCGTCACGCTGTCACAGCAGATCGACCGGTTGAAGCGACAGGTCCGCCAGGCCGAGCGCTACCGCATCCTCTCCGAGGGCTATCGCCGTACCGAGGCCTTGGTGCTGCAGCGGCATCTCGCCGAGAAGACCGCCGAACTCGACGAGGCCATTCAGCGGATGCATGCCGCCGAGGCCGTGGTCCAGGCTGCCGCCGCGGCGGCCGAGACGGCGATGGCGGAACGCTTGCGCTGCGCCGAGGCGGTCGCGCCGGCCCGCGGCGCCCTCGACGAGGCCAATCGCCGGCTCGAGCGTCTCACCCTGGATTTGCAGACCCTCACGGCGGAAGAGCGGGCCGTCGCCCAGCAGATCCGCGATCTGCGCCAGCGTATCAGCCAGATCGACCAGGATCTCGGCCGCGAATCTGCGCTGCTGGCGCAGGCAGCCGCGGCACAGGCGCGGCTTGAAGAGGAACGCGACCGGCTCGAACAGCTCGGGATTGGCGATACCGAGGCGCAGGAACTGGCCGCGGGCCTGGCCCGCGAGGCCGGCGAGGCCGCTCGCGCCGCCGAGACTGAACTCAACGTAACCAGCGCCCGGGTCGCCCAACTCCAGGCCGAGCGAGGCGCGGCCCAGCGTCGGGTCTCTGGGATCGAAGAGCGGCGGATGCGGCTGCGCCGGCAGCAGGCCGACGCCGAGTCGCGGACACGGGAGCTCGACCTGCTGGGCATTCCGGCAGAGCGACTCGAAGCGGCGGCGAAGGCCGTGGTCGAAGCCGAGGCCGCTGTGGACGGTTTTCGCGGCGCGGCCGAGCGGGCCGAGCAAGAGATCCGTGCGACGCAAGCCCAGGAAATGGCAGCGCGTCCCGCTGTCAGGGCGGCCGAGCAACGCTGCCTCTCGCTCAACGCGGAAATTCAAGCCCTGACGCGGCTGGTGCAAAGCGGCGGCCGCGCGGGGGCTGCCCCGATTCTTGATGGCATCACTGTCGCGCCGGGTTTCGAGACGGCGCTGGGCGCCGTGCTCGGCGACGATTTGCTCGCCTCGCTCGACCCCGCAGCGACGATCTCCTGGGGCCCCCTCGGGGCGGTAGCGTTGGCACCGCCGTCATGGCCCCCTGGTGTCCGGCCATTGGCCGAGGTGGTGACGGCGCCGCCGGCCATGACGCGGCGGCTGCAGGCGGTCGGGCTGATAGAAGACGCCGCGGATGGCGTGAGGCTGCAGGCCGAGCTCGGGCGTGGCCAGCGTCTGGTCGCCCGCGATGGCGGCGTCTGGCGCTGGGACGGGCTGACGACGGCGCCGGGCGCGCCCACCGCGGCCGCGACGCGACTGGCGCAGCGCAATCGTCTGCTCGACCTCGAACACGAGCGGCAGGGGGCTGATGCCGAACTGGCGACGGCGCAAGCCGCGCAACAGACCGCGCAGAAGGCGCTGGAGGCAGCTCAGCTCGCCGACCGGACAGCGCGCGAGGCGTTGCGGACCGCGACTCAACAGGTGGCAACGACCCGCGCCAGCCAGGCCGGGCTCGTCCAGCAGGCGAGCGCGGCCGATGCGCGACGCATCGCCGCCGAGGAAACCTTGCGCCGGCTGGCAGCGGACCTTGGCGAGATCGACGCCCAGGCAGCGGAAGCCCAGGCGGAATTCGCCCTGCTTCCCGATCCGGAGGTCGAGCGCAGCGAGATTGAACGCCAGCGCCAGATCGCTGCCGCTGCCCGCGACCAGGAGCGGAGCTATCGCCAGGAGGTCGAGCGCCTGATTCGCGAGGCGGCGTCCCGGCAGTCGCGACTCGCCGCCGTTACGGCGGAGATGCGCAGTTGGCAAGACCGCAGCCTGGGCGCCCGGCAGCAGCACGAGACGCTCGGCTTGCGCCGGGACCAGCTGATGGCGGAACTGGCAACGCTCGACACCAAGCCGGCAGAACTCCAGGCGGCCAAGCTCGTCGTCGAGACCGAACTCGCCGCCGCGAGGCAGATCGCCCGCGATGCAGCCGCGGCGCTGTCCCAGGCGGAGGCCGTCGTGATCGCGGCCGAGCGTCGGCAGATCGAGGCGTCGGGGCGTCAGGGTGACGCCCGCGAAGCCCGGGTGCGCGCCGAATCGGGACGGGAACGTGCCGTCGAGGCGCGTCGGGCGATCGTGATCCGCATCGCCGAAAGCTTCGATTGCGGCCCCGAAGCGCTCGCTCTGCTGGTCGGTGAAGATCACGAACCGGCGTCGCTGGCCGAACTCGAAACCCGGCTGGAACGCTTAAAGCGTGACCGCGAGGCGATCGGTCCGGTGAATTTGATGGCCGAATCGGAACTGGAGGAGCTGTCCTCTGAGCTCGAGACCAACAGGACCGAATCGGAGGATCTGCGGGCGGCGGTCGCGCGGCTGCGCCAGGGCATCCAGGAACTGAACCGGGAAAGCCGCGGCCGACTCCTGGCGGCATTCGAGACCGTCAACCGCAATTTCAAGGAATTATTCGTTCAGCTGTTCGGCGGCGGCGCGGCGCATCTCGAATTGGTCAATCACGAAAACGATCCGCTTCAGGCTGGACTGGAGATCATGGCGAGTCCGCCCGGCAAGAAATTGCAGATGCTGTCGCTGCTGTCCGGCGGCGAACGGGCCCTGACGGCGCTGGCGCTGGTCTTCGCCATGTTCCTGACCAATCCAGCGCCGATTTGCGTGCTCGACGAGGTCGACGCGCCGCTTGACGACGCGAATGTCGAGCGATTCTGCCATCTCGTGCGCGATATCGGTACGAGGACCGGGACGAGATTCCTCATCGTCACCCATCACCGCGTCAGCATGGCCAAGATGGATCGGCTCTATGGCGTCACCATGATCGAGAAGGGAATCTCGCGGCTGGTCTCGGTCGATCTCGGCGAGACCGACGCCTTGCGGCGGGCCGGATAGTTGGGGTAAGCGGGGAGGGAAGGCCGCGACGCTGCGACGCATCGCCCCTGCCTCGGCCCATTCGGCCTTTCGCCTTGACAGGGCTGCGACACGACACCTATTTTTCGCCGCGTTTCGGCCCGCGACGCTCTGGGCCGTGGGGGAATGTTTTGTCCGAGCCGAAGGATAGCGAGAGCACACGGCTGACGGAACTGGATTCGAGGATTGCCAAGGCGCGTGGCGAATTGCCACCGGCCGCGGGCGCCGCGGGTCCCTCCGATGAAGACGGCGGCTCGCTCCGCCTGGCCCTGCGCGTCGGCACCGAGTTGGTGGCGGCGCTGGTGGTTGGATTGCTGATCGGCTGGTCGCTCGATCGATGGCTGGGAACACGACCGTTTATGACGATCGTGTTCTTTTTCGTCGGAATCGCGGCGGGCATGGTAAATGTCTACCGCGCCATGAATGGGCTCGGACTGGCGGTCGGATACCGCAAGCCGGGGCAGCCCGATGCGGGTGAGGATGTGAAGGGTACGATGGCTGGAACTGACAACCACGGGAACGAACGTGAGTAATTCGCCGCTCGAACAATTCGAACTCCACCGGATCATTCCGCTCCATATCGCGGGATACGACGTGTCGTTCACCAATTCCGCGCTGTTGATGTCGCTGAGTGTCGCGCTGTCACTGTCGATCATGGTCTTTGGCGGCATGTCCCGCCAGATGGTGCCGGGCCGGCTGCAGTCGCTGGCGGAAATGTTCTACGATTTCATCGCGGCCATGGTGCGCGATAATTGTGGCGCCCATGGCGCCAAGTACATGCCGCTGGTGTTCTCGATCTTCCTGTTCATCCTCTCGGGCAATCTGCTCGGCCTGATCCCGGGCAGCTTCACCTTCACCAGCCATATCATCATCACCTTCGCGATGGCGTTGTCGGTGTTCCTGATGGTGACGCTGATCGCGCTCGCCCGTCACGGCTTGCATTTCTTCTCCTTCTTCCTGCCGGCCGGCGTGCCGTGGTGGATGTGGTGGCTGATCATCCCGATCGAGATCGTGTCCTATCTCTCGCGCCCGATCAGCCTCTCCGTCCGATTGTTCGTGAACATGTTCGCCGGCCATATGCTGATGAATATCGTCAGCGGCTTCGCGATCGGCCTCGCGATCTATTTCGGCAGTGTCAATATCGGTCTCGGCGTCTTTGCCGGTGCCATTCCGGTCTTGATCAACGTGCTCCTGACGTTGTTCGAAGTGCTGGTTGCTTTGCTTCAGGCTTACGTGTTCGCGATCCTGACGTCGCTCTACATCAAGGACGCGCTCGAGCTGCACTAACGTTCCCAACCTCCGACTTGTCCGTGTGGCCCCGGTCAGCTATCCAGGGGCGCGCAGAGTCGGTTCGACTTTCTGTTACGTGAAGGAAAAAATGATGATTGATCTTCATTCGGCCAAGGTTATCGGCGCTGGCCTCGCTCTGATCGGCATGGCCGGCTCGGGCGTCGGCATCGGCAGCATCTTCGCCGCCTATGTCAGTGCGGTCGGCCGCAACCCGGCTTCGGCGCGCCAGGTTCAGGGTATCGCCTTCCTCGGCTTTGCGCTGACCGAGGCGATCGCGCTGTTCGCGATCGGTCTCGCGCTCTTCATCATCTACGCCGCCTAACCAGCGGATCGACGGGGTCGCAGGCATCGGAAGGTGCATTGCGATTCCTGGCATGTTTGAGACCGAGGAGCGCCGGAAATGCCGCAATTCGATGTGACGTGGTTCCCACCTCAGCTGTTCTGGCTGGCGGTGCTGTTCCTCGTCCTCGTGGTCCTGATGTATCTGGTCGCGGTGCCGATGGTCGGCAGCACGATCGAACGCCGGGCTGCGCAGATCGATCAGGATCTCGAGCGGGCAGGCAAGCTGAAGGCGGAAATCGATCTCGTGATCGTGGCCCGCGACAAGGCGATCGCCGAAGCACGAGCGCAGGCCGTCGAGCTGCTTCGCGGTACCCGTGACCGCCTTGCCCATGTCGCGGCGGAAAAGCAGCGGGAGACCATGGCGCTGGTGCACGAGCAGATCAAGGCCGCGGAACATCGCATCGATCTGGCCAAGGCGAACGCCCTGAAGGACATTCATGGCGCTGCGGTCGAGACAGTGCGTGCGGTTACCGGCCGCCTGATCGGCAGCGATGCGGCATCAGACTCGATCGGCGAGATCGTCGACGACGTGATCAGGAGCCGTGCCTAAATGTTTACCAATCCGGAATTCTGGATCGCCGTCTCCTTTGTTATCGCGCTGGTGATTCTGGTGAAGCTTGCCGGTGGCACGGTGATCGGTGCCCTGGACGCCCACGGCGCTCGCATCGCGGCCCAGCTCGACGAGGCGCGCAAACTGCGCGAAGAGGCGGAGGCACTGCTTGCCGAGCAGCAGCGCCGCCAGCGTGACGCCATCAACGAGGCCAAGGACATCATCGCGCACGCCCATTCCGAAGCCGAGCGGATCAGCGGCGAAGCTGCGGCCGAACTGGAACGCTCGCTGCGGCTGCGCGAACTTCATGCCCGCGAGACGATCGCCCTGTCGGAGGCCAAGGCCGTGACGGAAGTACGCGGCGTCGTCGTCGACATCGCCATCGAGGCGGCCCGCCGGACGCTGACCGGCCATCTCGATCCGCAGCGGGGTTCCGCTTTGATCGACTCCGCCATCGCCGAGGTCGGCAGCCATCTCGGCTGATTGACTGCAAGCTCCTGCCCAGGAGCCTGTACCATACCGAGGGCCGTTGCGGCGGGCCCCGAGACGCCCGGTCGATCGAGGCGTTTGCGAATGATTCTCGCATAGCGCTCGCATCGCCGCGACGATTGCCTATATACTGAGACGTAAGGGCCCCGCCGTTGGCGGGATCACCCGGTTGCCGGTTCTGGTTCGGTTCTCGCCTGCGAATCCAGGAACGTCCCCGCATGGTGTCTCGCCCGGAAGGACTGACCAAGGAACGAAGAACCGTCATGACCGACAGCGCCGCGCTCGACTATGCCCCGATCTCGCTCGACGAGCGGGATCAGAATGAAATCCTCATCCATCCGGAGGAGGATTTCGTCGGCATGCGCAAGGCAGGCAAGCTGGCGGCCGAGGTCGTCGATTATGTGACCGAATTCGTCAAGCCGGGCGTAACCACCGACGAGCTCGATCGGCTCTGCCATGAGTTTATCCTCGATCACGGTGCGATCCCGGCGCCGCTCAATTATCGCGGCTTTCCGAAATCGATCTGCACCTCGGTCAATCACGTGGTGTGCCACGGTATTCCCGGGGAGCGTCGTCTGGTCGACGGCGACATCATCAATCTCGACATCACGGTGATCCTCGACGGCTGGCATGGCGACACCAACAGGATGTTCCTGGTCGGCGACAAGGTGCCGCTGAAGGCGCGCCGCCTCGTTGAAATCACCTATGAGAGCCTGATGCGGGCCATCGCGATCGTGAAGCCCGGTATCCGCCTCGGCGCGATCGGCCACGCGATCCAGAGCTATGTCGAGCCGTTGCGCTGCTCCGTGGTCCGCGATTTCTGCGGCCACGGCATCGGCAAGGTCTTCCATACCGCGCCGCATGTCCTGCATTACGGGCGCCCGCACGAGGGCGTCGTGCTGAAGGAAGGCATGTTTTTCACGATCGAGCCGATGATCAATCTCGGCCGGCCCGAGGTCAAGATTCTGGCCGATGGCTGGACCGCGGTGACCAAGGACCGCTCGCTCTCGGCTCAGTTCGAGCACACGATCGGCGTCACCGCCACTGGGGCCGAGGTCTTTACCCTGTCGCCGAAGGGATTCAACTGCCCGCCTTACGGTTCATAAAGCCGGGAAGCGATGGCGGGGCAGGCGAAACCCGATGATGCCGGAACCGACGACCGGCCAGATCATCTCGGTCACCGCCAGCGCCTGCGCGACAGGTTCCTCGTCGGCGGCGCCAGCGCACTGGCCGATTATGAATTGCTTGAGCTGCTGTTGTTTCCGGGCAAGCCGCGGCAGGACGTCAAGCCGCTCGCAAAGGCGCTGATCGCCCGATTCGGCAGCTTCGCCGGGGTGGTCAATGCCGAGGTGGAGCAGCTGAAGGCTGTTGCCGGCATGGGCGATTCTTGCGTCGTGGCGATCAAAGCGGTCCGCGCAGGAATCGAGCGCGTGCTGCGTGAAGAGGTCGTCGGTAAACCCGTCTTGTCGTCATGGCAGAAGCTCCTCGACTACTGTGCGGCCTCCATGGCGCACGGCAAGATCGAAGAGTTCAGGCTGCTGTTCCTCGATCGCCGCAACGCCTTGATCGCCGACGAAGTCCAGCAGAAGGGCACCGTGGATCATACGCCGGTATACCCGCGCGAGGTCGTCAAGCGCGCCCTCGAACTTGGGGCGACCGCCCTGATCATGGTCCACAACCATCCCTCTGGGGACCCGACGCCGTCGCGCGCCGACATCGAGATGACCCGTGAGGTCATGCGCGCGGCTGCGGTTCTCGGCGTGGCGGTCCATGACCATGTCATCATCGGCCGCGGTGGCAACCACGCCAGCCTGAAGACGCTCGGGTTGATCTGAGCGGAACGCCGGGATAATTTACGCTCACTCAATGTTTTACGCGTAGCTTCGGGCACGTTGCCGCGGGGGCGGCCACGGGCAACCGTCCAGCGTTGATCGGGCGGGCGGATACGGCTATACCCCTTGTAATAGAGATGTAATTTGGCACGATCACTCGCTGTTGAGCGAGACGCGCAATTTGAGGCCAATGATGTACGAAGAATATCGCGCTCGATTGCAGGGAACGACGATCGATCCGAATACTTTTCTATCGACAGATTATTTTAATCTTTTCAATGAAGTGATCATGTTGTTCGGGATGCTCCCGGATATGCCGGATATGCTCGAAGAGATCGATCTCTGGACGTTCCGCACTTACTGCGAACATTTTCAAGCCTCGGGCCTCGCCTTCGCCGATCTCGCGATCGAGGTTTACCCGATGGCGCCGCAAGATTTGCGCAGCCGATTGGAAGCGCTCGTCGATGAAATGCGAGCCAATATCGAAGAGACTCGGGCCGAATTTCACCAATTGCTCGCCAACCATCAGGATGCCGCTCTCGCCGAGAAGGCCCTGAATC
>CAIUCF010000852.1 GCA_903897565.1 uncultured Rhodospirillales bacterium
AGTTTGGGAACGGCACGGCTGGATTGCTTCGCTGCGCTCGCAATGACGGCATTATAGATCGCGGCTGCCGCGAGAGGACAGGGGCCTCAGGCCCGCCCTAGCAGCGTAATACAGGACATGCCGTCCTCGACGCCGTAGAAGCCGCCGGAATTCTCCGCCAGCGCGATTCTGGCGCCTGCGACCTGGCGGCCGCCGGCATCGCCGCGCAGCTGCGTTACCAGTTCGAAGATTTGCGCCAGGCCGGTCGCGCCGAGCGGATGGCCCTTGGAGACCAGTCCGCCCGAAGGATTGACCGGGATGCGGCCGCCGACCCGGGTCTCGCCGCGCGCTGCCGCCGGGCCGCCGTCGCCGGGCGCACACAGCCCGAGTGCTTCGACCTGGACGATCTCGCCCGATGCGCTGGCGTCGTGCACCTCGGCGACGTCGATATCCCCGGGGCCGATGCCGGTCGTCTCGTAGAGCCGCGTCGAGAGCAGCCGGGTGACGTGGCTTGCGTAGTCGTTGGGCGCGCGTTCGCTGCCGGTCTGCGAGCCGACGGCGATGACCTTGATCGCGCGACCCCTGTCGAACTTCTTCAACGCTTCGGCGGAGCACAGGATCGCCGCTGCGGCGCCGTCGCTGATCGGCGCACACATCGGGTTGGTCAGCGGCCAGGCGACGATTGGCGCCGCCAGCACCGCTTCGACCGACATCGGCTTGCGGTATTGAGATAGCGGATTGTGCTGCGAATGGTCGTGGTTCTTGGCCGCCACCGCGGCGATCTGGCTTTGCGTGGTGCCATAGGTCGCCATGTGCAGGCGGGCCTGGGCGGCATAGGCCTCCATCAGCACGTTCTTGCCCGGCGCATCGGCGCCGGCCGGCACCTCGGCGAGCATGCCGGCGGTGCGGGCGAGGTAGCGCCCGGCCTCCTCGATGTCGAGCGGTTGCTGGAATACGGCGAATTTCTTGGCCGGGTCGTCATTGTAGAGCTTCTCGGTGCCGACGACGACCGCGATCTCGGCGAGGCCGGCGCGGATGTAATTGGTCGCGACATGGAAAGCCATGGTGGCACTCGCGCAGGCCGCCTCGACATGCAGCGACTGGACGCCCTGGATGCCGAGCGGGCGCAGCGCGTATTCACCGGGGATCGACATCTCGCCGGCGACGAAGCCCTGGACGACATTGGCATAGATCGCGAGTTGGAGGTCCCTGGCGAGCGCGCCGGCGTCGGCCATGGCGAGGCGGACCGCGGCCTGGGTGAGCTCGGTATGGCTCTTGTCGAGATGGCGACCGAACGGCGTCATGCCGATCCCGACGACGAAGACGTCCCGCATGGCTCAGATCTTTCGGTCGCGGTTGGCCCAATAGGCCGTGCGCAGCGCGGCGCGCTGAATCTTGCCGGCCGGGGTCTTGGGCAGGGATTCCATGAACACGATCTGCTTGGGCGCCTTGACCGAGCCGATCTTCTCCTTCGCCATCGTAATCAGCGCGTCCTCCGTGACCGCGTGTCCGGGCTTGGTCGCGACGACGGCGATCACCTGCTCGCCCCACTTGTCGTCGGGGATGCCGATCACGGCGCAGTCCTGGATCGCCGGATGGGCGTAGACCGCCTGTTCGACCTCCGCCGGATAGACGTTGAA
>CAIUCF010000853.1 GCA_903897565.1 uncultured Rhodospirillales bacterium
AGCCGTCCATGATCGCGAAACCGGTGAGCAGCACGCCGAGCAGCAGCCACCAGATGACGCGCAAAGTCTCATAATCGAGTGTCATGATCGTGGTTTCCTCTATTCGCCGAGCGCGACGGCACGGCCGTCGGCGCCGAGCTTCGGCGCGCCAAAGGCGCCCTCGGGCCCGAGCTTGACGTATTTGATCATCAGGTAGAGCTCGACGACGGCGAGCACGCTGTAGAACAGGATGAAGCCGATCAGGCTCAGCCAGACATTGGTCGCCGGCACGCTTGAAACCGACATGAAGGTCGGCAGCACGCCGTCGATGGTCCAGGGCTGGCGACCGTATTCGGCCACGACCCAGCCCAGTTCAGACGACAGCCACGGCAGCGGCAGCGAGAACAGGGCAAGCTTCAGGAACCAGCGATGGCGGTCGAGCTGACGCTTGGCCGAAAGGCGGAAAGCGTAGGCGAAGAAGGCGATGAAGAACATGCCAAGCGCCACCATCAGGCGGAACGACCAGAACAGCGGCAGCACGTCGGGCACGGTGTCCCAGGCGGCCTTGGTGATCTGCGCCGGCGTGGCGTCGAGCACGTGGTCGGTATATTTGCGCAGCAGCATGCCGTAGCCGAGATCGGCGACATGGGTCTTGAACAGGTACTGCGACTCCGCGTCGTTGGGATGGCTGCGCAGGTTCAGGAGCGAGCCGTAAGCCAGGATACCGCTCTCGATCCGGCCCTTGTTTTCCTCGACCAGATTCTTGATGCCGGGCACCTCCTGCGTCGTCGAACGCGTCGCGATCAGGCCGAGCAGCCAGGGCACCTCGATCTTCATATGCGTCTCGCGGGCCTCGAGATCGGGGAAACCGAACAGGGTGAAGCTGGCCGGCGCCGGCTGCGTCTCCCACATCGCCTCGATCGCGGCGATCTTCATGCGCTGGTTCTCGGAGGCGGTATAGCCGCTCTCGTCGCCGAGCACGACCACGGACAGCGCCGAGGCGAGGCCAAAGCTGGCCGCCACCGTCATCGAGCGCTTGGCGAATTCGCGGTTGCGACCGGCGAGCAGGAACCAGGCGCTGATCGCCATCACGAAGATCGAGCCGGTGACGTAGCCGGCGCTGACCGTATGCACGAACTTGGACTGGGCGACCGGGTTGAACAGCACGTCATAGAATGACGAGACTTCCATCCGCATCGATTCCGGATTGAACACGGCGCCCACCGGGTTCTGCATCCAACCATTGGCGACCAGGATCCACAGTGCCGAGAGGTTGGTGCCGAGCGCAAGCAGCCAAGTCGCAGTGAGATGCGCGACCTTCGACATGCGATCCCAGCCGAAGAAGAACATGCCGACGAAGGTGGCTTCGAGGAAGAAGGCCATCATGCCTTCGATCGCCAGCGGCGCGCCGAAGATGTCGCCGACATAATGCGAGTAATAGGCCCAGTTCGTGCCGAACTGGAACTCCATGGTGATCCCGGTCGAGACGCCCATGACGAAGTTGATGCCGAACAGCACGCCCCAATAGCGGGTCATCTCGCGCCAGATCGGGCGTCCGGTCATGACATAGACGCTCTCCATGATCGCGAGGAGCACCGAGAGGCCGAGCGTCAGCGGCACGAACAGAAAATGGTAGAGCGCGGTAATACCGAACTGCGCTCGGGACAGTTCGACGAGTGTTGGATCGATCATCGCGCACCTCCATCGTGGGCGATCGCCGGCGCGGCCGGCGAGGGTGGGAACAGATGCCAGGCGACGCCCTGATCGGTGACGACCGGGCGCAGCGCTGGCGTGAAGAACAGGACGTAGATCACTGTCAGCCCGAGAATCTTCAGGGCCAGAACGGCGAAAATCTCCCACCCGAGACGAGCCCGGGTGCCCAAGGAGCGTACAGACATCGACGAGTCCTACCTCTGGAAACGGCGACCGAAGCCGCCACGGGTCGCCCGGCGCTCGCCACCGCCCAGCGGGGCGGCGCAATCTCCGGGAGCCGGAACCCTTTCCCGCACCGCAGCAACAAACTCCGGCGCGTCGGTTCCGTCCAAGAATGAAGCTACGCGACAAAAGCGAGGCCCACATTGACACACGTCAAGCAGATGCGAACGCGAACGCGACGCAGAACCGTTGATGCGGCGCAGCGCAGAATTTCAATTCCACGATCCTCTGGACTTGACCTGAATCATGGTGCCGCGCGCCGCGATGCCACAGCGTCGAGTTCTCGCCACGATCATGGGGAACGGTGTCATGCCTGAAGTCTTACACGCGCTCCGGCAGGAGCATGGGCAACTCGGTCGCCTCCTCGACACGCTCGATTGGCATGTCACCCGGCTTGAGCAGGGCGCGACCGCGGATTATGAACTGATCCGGGCGTGCCTCGATTATTTCCTCGGCTTCCCCGATATCGCCCATCACCCCAAGGAAGACCGGCTCTACCTCAAGCTCTGCGCCCGCGCGCCCCAGGAAACCACGGCGATCGGGGATCTCGCCCGCGAACACGCGCTGCTCGCCCAGAAATCCCGCGATTTCGCGGCGGCACTCGAGGCCGTGCTCGGCGACGCCATCGTCCCCCGCGATGCGCTGATCGGCTGGGCCCGCGGCTTCATCGACCTGCAGCGCGAGCACATGATGCTCGAAGAACGCATCTTCTTTCCCGCCGCCGAGCTGAAGCTGACCGAGGCGGATTGGGCTGAACTCGTCCGCGAGTTCGCCGAACAACCGCTCTCCGCCGCCCAACTCGCCGAACTGCAGCAGTTCGACACGCTGGCCAAGACAATCCTGCGCTGGCAGAGCGAACTCGACGGCACCGCCGAGCATCCGCCCCTGCCGCCGGCGAGCGGCCGCATCGCGCAGCCGCACCAGACCTGAGGCCGGCTTTTACTGATTGGCGACGGCCGTCACCCCGAGCCGATCGAGCAAGGTCTGCGGGTCCTGGTCGTGCTGCATCAGCAGGTCGGAGAGCGGTAGCGGGACCGGCGGCTTGATGGTCAGGCTCAACGAATTGGGCGCCTGAATGAAATCCGTGACGGCGCTTACCAGATTGGCAACCGCAGGCCCGGAGCCGAGACTCAGCGCCCGCTGCTGCATCGCATCGATGAGGTTCTGACGCATTGAGGCGACGTCGGTCTGCGCCTGCGCCGCGCTGGCGGCGATGAGGCGCCCTGCCAACGAAGCATCGCGATAGCGGATGCGGGCTTCCCGCACCACGGCGTGGTCCCGCAGGCTCTGCATGTCCAGCGCCGGCGAAAGCCCTTCGACCCGACCGTCGAAGCCGAGGTCCCCGAGTTCGTCGATACGGAGTTCAGTACGATCGAGCGTGACAGACTGCTGCGCGACATCCCAGTGGAAGCCGAGGGCGGCACTGATCGTCAGTGCATGGAGATTGAGGCTCTGCATCGCCGCGGCCGCGGCGGGGGTGCGCGCCAGCATCGCGTCCGTCACGTGGAGTTGCTCGATCGCGGCATGGGCCGATTCCAACACGCCATGACCGAAGCCGAGGCCGTCGAGGCCGATCCGCGTGACGGTGACCAGACCGAAGCCCGGCACCTGCGCCGCGATGCCGGAGAGGGCGATATCACCGATCTTCAGGCCATCGGCGAGGTCGCGGGTGATTGGTGCACCCGCGACGATCCGCTCCGCGGGCGCCCGAAAATCAAAGCCCGCGCACTCGAGATGGGCACTGCTGAACACGGTATTGCCGCCGCTGCTTTCGCGGAATTCTTCGTCGGAGGCTGGTCCGAGCACGCCGTTATGGAGTCCATCGGGGAGATTGGTGCGGGCCAGCGAAAAATGCCGCTGCTGCGCCGGCTCG
>CAIUCF010000854.1 GCA_903897565.1 uncultured Rhodospirillales bacterium
GAGGTCGTGACCGCCGACGCGCTGTGCGATCCCGACGAGCTGACCCGGTTGCGGGCGATGCTCGATCTGCAACTGCGCCAGCTGCAGAGCGTGATCTCGCGCCTCGCCAACCGCCTGCAGCGCCGGCTGATGGCCAAGCAGCAGCGTTCCTGGGATTTCGATCTCGACGAGGGCATTCTCGACGCCGCCAGGCTGTCCCGCGTCGTCGCCAATCCTGTCCTGCCCTTGAGCTTCAAGCAGGAAAAGGAAACCGATTTCCGCGACACCGTCGTGACGTTGCTGATCGACAATTCCGGTTCGATGCGCGGCCGCCCGATTACCGTCGCAGCGATGAGCGCGGATATCCTCGCCCACACGCTCGAGCGCTGCAACGTCAAGGTCGAGATCCTCGGCTTCACCACCCGCGCCTGGAAGGGCGGCCAGTCGCGCGAGCGCTGGATCGCCGAGGGCAAACCGGCGACGCCGGGTCGCCTCAACGATCTGCGCCACATCATCTACAAATCGGCCGACGCGCCATGGCGGCGTGCGCGCCGCTCGCTCGGGCTGATGCTGCGCGAGGGCATCCTCAAGGAGAATATCGACGGCGAGGCCCTGCTCTGGGCCTATAACCGCCTGCGCGCCCGCTCCGAACAGCGCCGGATCCTGATGGTGATCTCCGACGGCGCCCCGGTCGATGATTCGACGCTCTCGGTCAACGCCGGCAATTACCTGGAGAAGCATCTTCGCCAGGTCATCGACATGATCGAGCGCTCGAGCGACGTCGAGTTGATCGCGATCGGCATCGGCCACGACGTCACCCGCTATTACCGTCGTGCCGTGACCCTGATCGACGCCGAACAGCTCGGCGGCACCGTCATGGAACAGCTGGCGCAGCTGTTCGAGGAGGACACCGGGCCCGCGAGCCGGAGAGGCCGCGCCGGGCGCCGGTAGCGCGACGCCGCTACACCGTCGGCCGTTCTTTGAACGCGGCCACTACGCCGGCAACGGCACTCGTCCAGTCACCGGGCTTGGGCTGACGGAACAGCCGTAGTGTCGGGTACCAGGGGCTGTCGGCGCGCCCCGAGAGCCAGCGCCAGCAAGAATCGAAGCGATCGATCACCCAGACCGGCCGGCCCAAGGCGCCGGCAAGGTGCGCGGTCGAGGTGTCCACCGAGATCACCAGATCGAGCGCGGCGACCAAAGCCGCGGTGTCGGCGAAATCCTTGAGCGAATCCGTCGGATCGCGTGTCGCCGCATGCGCTGGCGGTGCCCACTGAGATCCGGCTGTACCGATCTGCAGGCTGACAAATCCGGCCGCAAGATCGAACAGCGGCATCAAAGCGGAAAACGGCATGCTGCGGCGATGATCGAGACCGCCCTTCGGCGAGCCAGCCCAAACCAGCCCGATCCAGGGTCGCGGCAGTGGCGCCAGCGCCGCCATCCAGCGCGCAATCGCCTCAGGATCGGCCCGGAGATAGGGGATCTGGTTGGGAATGGTCGCGTGATCGGTCGCGAACACGAGGGGCAGGCTCATCATCGGCAGGACAAAATCGACCCCGGCGACCCGCTTTTGCGGGCCGACGATTCCAGCACAGCCATCGACCGAGGCCGCGATGCGACGGAGCTCTGGCGGCATCCGCAGCAGCACTCGCGCGCCCCGAGCGGCGAGCAACGGGACATAGCGCAAGAACTGCAACGAATCGCCGAAGCCCTGCTCATGAAAGATCAGGAGCGTTCTGTCGGTCAGGGCGGGCACCAGCGACAGCGGCGGCAGCACCGGAACGCCTTCCAACTCGAGCGGGTCGCAATGGCGCCGACGCCGTTCGAAGGCCTGCCAACCGGAAGAGAACCTGCCCGCCCGCAGCAGACTCATCCCGCGATTGACCTCGATCTCACGATCATCCGGCGCCAGCGACGCGGCCGCCTCGAACGCGGCCACCGCGACATCGTGAACTCCGGCATAGGAGAGAAAATTGCCGTAATTGGCCAAGACCCTCGGATTGGTCGGCGCCAGCGCGAACGCCCTACGGAAGACCGCAAACGCATCGCCCAGCCGGTTGAGCTCGACCAGGCTCACGGCAAGAGCGTTCAAGGCGAGGAGCTGATCGGGTACGCGGGACAACACGGCCTCGGCCTGGGCGATCGCCTCGTCGAACCGCCGCATGTCGAGCAGGACGGCGCTGCGCTGGGCCAGAAGCTCGATCTGTCCTGGCGCACCGCCGAGCGCCCGATCGATGATCGCAAGCGCGGCTTCGGCGTGTCCCGCCTCGAGAAGTTCAGCCAGCTCGATCGTGGAGACTGCAGCTCGCTCTGGCATCGAGTCTTCGGGTAGCGTCACCCCCACTCCCCCTTCATGATCTCGTCCCGTCCTGAACCATCGGTGAATCGTCCGGAGCGACCGCCGTCACATGCCATGTCCGCGCAGCCAGGCGAGCGCCCGCTGCATTGCATCGGCCGCAGCCTCGGCAACATAGCTCGGCCGGTAATCGGCGTTGAAGCCGTGGCCGGCATCCGCATAGACGATGATCAGTGAGCCGCTCTTGCCGGCCGCCAGCGCCCGCCGCATCCGCTCGATATCACTTTCGGGAATGCTCTGGTCCTTGCCGCCGTAAAGCCCGAGCACCGGCACCGTCAGCGCCGGCGCGATATCGACTGGCTGGGTCAGCATCGACGTGCTCGGTGCGGCGGCGAGCGGGCCGTACCAGGCGACGGCGGCCTTGAGCGCCGGGTGGTGACCGGCATACATCCAGACCATGCGGCCACCGCGGCAGAAGCCAACGGCGGCAGCCCGCGTCGCGTCGCCGCCGGCAGCCTTGGCCCAGGCCAGGGTCGCGTCGAGATCGGCGAAGGCTTGATGATCGGGCTCGCGATTGACCGTTTCGAGAACCTCGCCGATATCCGCCATCCGGGTGACGTCGCCAAGCCGGGCGTAGAGTTCCGGTGCGACCGCGAGATAGCCCTGCTTGGCGAATCGGCGACACATGTCCTTGATATGCTCGTGGACCCCAAAAATTTCCTCGATGACGAGCAGAATGGGTGCCCCCTTGGCATCGGCCGGCGCAGCGCGGTACCCGGGCAGCACGCCGTCCGCCACAGGAATCGAGATCTCTCCCGCGATCAGCCCCTGCGTGTCGGTCGTGATCGCCGCCTTCGCCGAACCGAGGCACAGCGCCAACCCGCTGCCCAAGGCGGAAACGAGGATGCCGCGACGGCTGGGCGTGACGGGCGGAAACAGGCCGTCCCATTCAGGGATCGAGTCTTTCATCAGAATTTTCTTTCCGCGGTCAAAGCCTTTAACAGTGTTGGGCATGGCTGGGTTGACAAGGTATCCCCTTGGCCTGCATCCCTACTCGGCTAATTCACTGGTATTGGGCGGCTTTTGATGGCTCAGTCAGTCTGGATCGATTCTAGTTCATAAACCCAACGCTGGATGGGACCATTGAGATTACGTGGCAAACTCTTCCTTGGCCTCTGTCTAGTCCTCATGGCGGCGGTGGTTATCGGTCTGGTCGGGTTCAATACCTTCCGCGCCCATATGATGAACCAGATCTTCGCGACGATGAAGCCGCCACCGGAAACGATCGAGGCGACCACCGCGGAGACAGCGACCGTGCCGC
>CAIUCF010000855.1 GCA_903897565.1 uncultured Rhodospirillales bacterium
CGTGCTGCATGTTGGGCGGCGAGTTGCGCTGTCGCCTGCCGGGTCTGGGCGTCGTAGACCGTGATCTGGCGCTGGGCTGCCAGCAATTGTGCGTGGTTCTGCTCGAGCAAAGCCGCATCCTGGCGCGCGCTGGCGTCGGCCTGCTCGACCTTCTGCGTCGTGCCGGCGAGGCCGGATTGGCGCAGCGCGCGCTGGCGGACAGCCTCGCTCTGATCGCGCTGTAGCGCGGCCCCGGTTGATTTGATCGCGGCGCCGGCGGCGGCGATGTTGGCGTCCTGCAGCGCGCGGCTGGCGGCGATCGTCATCAGCGACGCCTCGGCGCCGGCGACATCGGCATCGGCCTGGGCCAGCTGGGCGCGGTAATCGGAATCGTCGATCTCGACCAGAAGATCGCCGGCACGGACGCGTTGATAATCGTCAAAGGCGACCCGGCGGACATAGCCGGGCACACGCGCCAGGAGCGGCGTCAGATCGGCCTGGAGGTAGGCATCGTCGGTGCGCTGCGGCCCGGCGGCGCCCTCCCAGGCATTCCAGCGGGCGGCGATGATGTAGACGAGTACAGCGGCGACGACGAAGACGCCGAGGCGGAGCACCACGAGCCGGAGTCTGCCCGATGCTGCGGGGGTCTCGGCCATGAGAGTGCCTCCTGTCGGGCTGGAGCATCATAGGGACTGTCGCGCCGGGACTGAGCGAGAATTCAACCGCGGCGGCGCGACAGCAAACCATGTAACACAGCTCTCGGTTTCGGTCACCGGCTGTCGATAATGGCCTCAGGCTGTCTGGCCGCCATCGACGGCGATCGACTGGCCGGTCAGATAGGGTGCCCTGGCCGAGGCGACGAAGACGATGGTCTCGGCGATCTCCTCGGGCAGGCCGATGCGCTTGGCCGGAATCATCTGGGCGAGCCCGGCCTTGGCTTCGTCGGAGCCGACGAAGCGGTCGATCATGCCGGTGTCGATCGGCCCGGGGGCGACGGCGTTGACGCGGACGCCGAACGGCGCGGCTTCGAGCGCGGCCGAGCGCGTCAGCCCGTCGACCGCGGATTTGCTGGCGCTGTAGACAGCCGCGCCGGGCGTCCCCATGCGGCCGAGCGAAGAGGAGACATTGACGATACTGCCATGGCCCTGTGCCTGCATCACCCGCAGCTCGTGTTTCAGGCAGAGGATCACGCCGAGCACATTGCTTTCAAAGATCGCGGTGTAGTTCTCGACCGTCTGCTCGGTCAGCATGCCGCCCTTGCCCTCGACCCCGGCATTATTGATCGCGATGTCGAGCCGGCCGAAGCGGGCGATGGTCTGGTCGATCAGATTGCGGATGTCGTCTTCGTCGCGGATATCGGCCGGCACGAAGATTGCGGCGACCCCGAGCTTCTGCAGATCGGCCACCAGGGACGCCCCTTCGGCCGGACGCCGGCCCGAGACCACCAGTGACGCGCCGCTGCGGGCAAAGGCGAAGGCGGTGGCGCGGCCGATGCCGGCGAGGGCGCCGGTGATGAGGACGACGGGCGGGCTGCTCATGAGAAGTCCTTGCGCTTGCGAAGAGGTCGCAGGCAGGCTCGGATCTGGCAGCGCGATTGTCAACGCCGCCTCGCCCAAGGAGTCCGCCGATGACCAGTTTCCCCGAATATCGTGACTACGACGCCGTCGGCCTCGCCGCGCTGATCCGCTCTGGCAGGATCTCGGCCGCGGAGGTCCTGGAGGCGGCGATCGCCCGCCTCGACGCGGTCGACCCGGCGCTCAACATCGCGGTCTATCGGGATTACGCACAAGCGCGGGCTGCGGCGGCGCAGGCCAAGGGGCCGTTCGCAGGCGTGCCGTTCCTCTTGAAGGATACCAATGACTGGGCCGGCGCGCCGACCGGCTGGGGCTCTGCGCTCTACCGCGACCGCATTGCCGCGCGCACCGATACCTTGACGCAGCGCTATCTCGACGCCGGCTTCGTCGTTTTCGCCAAGACCAACGTGCCGGAATTCGCCCTGGTCGGGACGACCGAGCCCGTGGTTACCGGGCCGACCCGCAATCCCTATGATCCGCGGCTGACGGCGGGCGGATCCTCGGGCGGTGCCGCCGCAGCCGTGGCGACCGGCGTGGTCCCGGCGGCGCAGGCGAGCGACGGCGGCGGTTCGATCCGCTGCCCGGCCGCCGCCTGCGGCGTGTTCGGCCTCAAGCCGACCCGCGCCCGCACGCCTTCCGGACCGGTCGCCGGCGAGGGCTGGCAGAGCCTGCTGCAGCAGCATGTCGTCACCCGCAGCGTCCGCGACAGCGCCGCGCTGCTCGATATCAGCCATGGGCCCGAGGTCGGCGATCCTTACGCGGCGGCGCCGCCCGAGCGGCCGTTTCTCGATGAGGTCGGGCGCGATCCCGGCCGGCTGCGGATCGCCCTGATGACCGGCTATGCCTCGGGGCCGCAGACCGATCCCGTTTGCGCGAAGGCCGCCGAGGATGCGGCACGTCTTTGTGAGTCCCTCGGCCATCACGTCGAGATCGCGGCCTTGCCGATCCGGGTCGAGGAGATGTTCGAGCTGCTCGGCACCGTCTGCGCGGTCTGGGTGCGCTCGATGCTGACGCGGCGGGGGCGGGAGTTGGGCCGGGCGATCACCGAAGGCGATGTCGAGCCGCTGACCTGGGCGTTGCATCAGCACGCGGCCGGGATCGACGCCACCGCCTATTACGATACGATCGAGGCGATCCATCACACGGGCCGCAAGGTCGGCGCGTTCTTCCAGGGCTACGACGCCCTGATCACGCCCGGTCTTGCAACCCTGCCGCCGCCGCTCGGCAC
>CAIUCF010000856.1 GCA_903897565.1 uncultured Rhodospirillales bacterium
GGCGATTCCGCGCTGCTGACGAAGCTCAACGCGGCCCTCGCCGAGACGATCAAGGACGGCACCTACAAGGCCATCAACGCCAAGTACTTCCCCTTCAGCCTGCTGCCGAAGTAAGCGGCGGCGCGGTGGACCCGGTCGCTCCACTTCTGATTGACCGGGCCCCAACTCTCTCCGTCATCCCCGCGAAGGCGGGGATCCATAGCGCAAACGGTAGAGTGTCGGAACCATGGATCCCCGCCTGCGCGGGGATGACGGATATAGAGAAAGCCGCGATGACCACTAGGCGACGCCAAGTCACCCCATGCTGAACCTCTACGGCTACGGCAACCAGCTGGTCGACGGTGTCTGGGTCACGCTCGAGGTCGCTTTCACCGCGCTCGGCATCGGCCTCGTCCTCGGTCTGCTCGGCGCCGCCGCCAAGCTGTCGCCGCGGCGCTGGATCAGCATGCCGGCGACCGCCGTCACCAACATTCTGCGCGGCGTGCCGGAATTCGTGATCCTGCTGATCTGCTATTTCGGGCTCACCAATCTGCTGACGCATCTGACCGGGGGCGACGTCGACGTTACGCCCTTCGAAGGCGGCGTGTTCGCGCTCTCGATCGTGTTCGGCTCCTATTCCTCCGAAGCGTTTCGCGGCGCCTTCCTCTCGGTCGGGAAAGGCCAGCTCGAAGCGGCGCGCGCCTTCGGCATGCGACCGGTCCAGGTGTTCTTTCGCATCCACCTGCCGCAGGCCTGGCGCCTCGCGCTGCCGAGCCTAAACAATCAGTGGCAGAACCTGCTCAAGGATACCTCGCTGGTCTCGGTGCTCGGGCTCGAGGAGCTGATGCGCAAGACCCAGGTCGCGGCGCAGGTGACCAAGGAGCCCTTCGTCTTCTACATCACCGCCTCGCTGATCTATCTCGTCTTCCTGGCGATTTCGAACCCGATCTTCATCCTGCTGGAACGCCGCGCCAGCCGCGGCTTCCCGAAGGGATAACCATGTCGTCCTGGTATGCCGATCTGAGCGATTTCGTCGTCAACGTCGCCCCCGCCTTCGGGCCGGGGCTGATCATGACCCTGGAGCTCCTGATCTTCTCGACCGCGTTGTCCTTCATCGGCGCGATCATCCTCGGCATCGCCCGGGTCTCGACCAATCCGCTGGTCGCCTATCCGGCCTTCGTCTACTCGGCCTTCTTCCGCGGCACGCCGCTGATCGTGCAGATCTTCCTGATCTATTACGGCGTGTCGCAATTCCACGCCGTCCGCCATTCCTTCGTCTGGCCGATCCTTCGCGAATCCTTTCCCTGCGCCCTGATCGCCCTGACCCTGAACATGGTCGCCTATCTCGGCGAGGTCGTGCGCGGCGGCATCCAGGCGGTGCCGAAGGGGGAGCGCGAGGCCGCGCTCGCCGTCGGCATGGGACCGGTGCTGATCTATCGCCGCATCATCCTGCCGCGGGCGTTGCGGCTGATGCTGCCGGCCATGTGCAACGAAGTGCTGATCCAGCTGAAATCAACCTCGCTCGCCAGCACCATTACCCTGCTCGACGTCACCGGCGTCGGCCGCCGCTTCGCGGCCGCGAGCTATTCGACGACGCCCCTGCTGATCGCGGGCGCGATCTACGTCGTGCTGACCTTCACGATCATCCAGATCTTCAAGCTGCTCGAGCACCGGCTCAATCGGTTTCAGCGGAGCTGAGGGCCAAGCGCGAAACCCCCCGGCACAGCTCGCCACCAGCGTGAAACTCGCGCGAAATAGTTCGCGCCTCAAAAACCGTTAAAAAATCCCGAATTGCGCCAGGATTCTCGGCAAATAATTCGGTTGATCTCGTCGCGACGACAGTATTTCCTACTAGAATAAGGGAGAATTCCCACCCAACAAAGAACCGGAAACCTGTTCTACAGGTATCGGCGGAGGAATGATGTCGGTTGCTTGCTGTCTTCACGAAAGATGGTACGTCAAGCCAGATCGGGAGCTGCCCAAATTCGGCACGCCGACGGCGCAGGCATTCCGCACCGAAGACGTCGGCGATCTGAAGACTCCCTATGTCGCGCTGGTCTGCGATCCCAAGCTGCCCTCACGCCTCGACATCGTCGTGGCGCTGCAGAAACTGGCATCGCCGCATCTCGTGACCCCCGTCGATCAGGGCCCGGTGATCTGGACGCCTCAGAATCGCCGCAGCCGGATCATCGTCTTTCCCGAACCCCGCGGCGAAAGACTGATCCAGACCGCCGCCGAACCCTTCGCGCCCTGGAGCGAACAGGAGATCCTGGCGATCGTCGTCATGCCGCTGCTCGAACTGCTGCTGGGGATGCAGCAGGCCGGGATCAGCCATCGTGGGATCCGCGCCGACAATCTCTTCGTCGCCGGCGAGGGCGGGCAACGCAAGATCATGCTGCATGAATGCGTCTCGGTCCCTCCGGCCTTCGACGCGCCGCCGGCCTATCTGACGATCGAGGATGCCCAGGCCGACCCTCCTGGCCGCAGCAATGGCGGTATTGCCGAGGAGCTCTATGCCCTCGGCGTGCTGATCCTCCATCTGCTCACCGGCCGCCTCCCCGCGGGCGGCGCCAGCGCGCAGCAGGTCCTGGAAGCGAAGCTCGATGTCGGCTCCTACGCCACGTTGGTCGATGGCGAGGCCCTGCCGCCGCGCTCCGCCGAGCTGCTGCGTGGGTTGCTGGCCGATCGTCGTGCCGATCGCTGGACGGTCGCCGACATCGCAGATTGGCTGGATGGCCGCAGCCCGCGGCCGCGGCCCGCGGCAGCCCCCGTGATCCGGCGGCCGCTCGAGATCGAGGGCAAGAGTTTTCGCAGCGTGCCCGCGCTTGTCCATTGGCTGGTCGGCGCCGAAGAGCGGCTGCTCGCGCGCGCCCTGCGCCATCAGGACATGATTCCCTGGCTCACAGCCGCCCTCAACAACCCCCGCACCATCGAGCGTTTCAAGAACC
>CAIUCF010000857.1 GCA_903897565.1 uncultured Rhodospirillales bacterium
CAGCGGGGAGTCGACCCTCCGCGAGCGCCCAGGCGCCACAGGATGGCGGGGTCGTCTCCAACCTCGTCGGCCGCACCGTCGCCGATGTCGAGCGCGACCTGATCATCGAGACCCTGCAGCATTGCCTCGGCAACCGCACCCATGCCGCGGGGATCCTCGGCATCTCGATCCGGACATTGCGCAACAAGCTGCAGCAATATCGCCAGGACGGCATGGTCGTGCCGCTCTCCGGCGAGCCCGAACATCTGCGGGCGTAATGCTTCTTCACAACCCACCCCACCCTCCCGTCGCTGACGCGCCGGGCCCCTCCCTCTCCCCCCTAAGGGGCGGAGAGGGTTGGGGGCTGCTCCCTCTCCGCCCCTTAAGGGGGGTGAGGGTCGGGGTGAGGTGGGGTGATTTCGGTATCGGCCGTCCATGACCGATACCTCGAACACCACACCGCCGGTGCCGTTCTTCGGCGAGTTGCCGCCCTGGGCGCGGCGGCTGTCGAACTCCTTGTTCCGCGGCGAAATTGCGCTGGCGCTGGGCGTCATCGCGATCCTGGTGGTGCTGATCCTGCCGATGCCGACCTGGCTGCTGGATATTTGCCTGGCGCTGTCGCTGACCTTCTCCGTGCTCATCATGATGGTGGTGCTGTTCATCGAGAAGCCGCTGGAATTCTCGACCTTTCCCACCATCCTGCTGCTGACGACCATGCTGCGGCTCGCGCTCAACCTCGCCTCGACGCGGTTGATCCTGGGCCACGGCCACGAGGGCACGGCGGCGGCCGGCCATGTCATCGAGGCCTTCGGCCAATTCGTCATGTCGGGCAATTTCGTCATCGGCGTGATCGTGTTCGCGATCCTGGTTGTGGTGAACTTCGTCGTCATCACCAAGGGCTCGGGGCGCATCGCCGAAGTCGCGGCGCGGTTCAGCCTCGATTCGATGCCCGGCAAGCAGCTGGCGATCGACGCCGATCTCGGCGCCGGGCTGATCGACGAGCCGACCGCGCGGCGCCGCCGCAGCGAGCTCGAATCGGAGAGCAATTTCTTTGGCTCGATGGACGGCGCTTCGAAATTCGTGCGCGGCGACGCGGTCGCCGGCCTGATCATCACCGGCATCAACATCGTCGCCGGCATCCTGATCGGCGTGGTGCAGAAGAACCTCCCGATTTCCGAGGCCTTCAACAGCTACACGATCCTGACGGTCGGCGACGGGCTGATCTCGCAGATCCCGGCCCTGATCGTCTCGACCGCGGCTGGCCTGATGGTCTCGAAGGGCAATGTCCAGGGCTCCGCGGACAAGGCGCTGTTCAAGCAGCTCGCTGCCTATCCTTCGGCGCTTGGCATGGCCGGCGTGCTGGCCGGGCTGCTGGCGCTGCTGCCCGGCGTGCCGATGCTGCCGTTCCTGCTGCTCGCCGCGAGTTGCGGCTATGCCTCCTGGACCCTGCAGAGCAGGCGGGCGGCGCAGAAGACCGCCGACGAGGCCGCCGAGACGGCGGCGCTGCCGATGGTGCCGATCAAGGAGGAGCCGATTAGCACGGCGCTGCAGATCGACACCGTGCGGCTCGAACTCGGCTATGGCTTGCTGCCCCTGATCAACAGCGAGCGCGGCAGCCGCTTGACCGACCAGATCAAGGCGCTGCGGCGCCAGCTTGCCGGCGACATGGGCTTCATCATGCCGTCGGTGCGCATCCAGGATAATCTGCAGCTGCCCGCCAATACCTATGTGATCCGCGTCAAGGAGATCGAGGCCGGGCGCGGCGAGATCCGCGTCAACATGCTGATGGCGATGGACCCGGGCGGCGAGCCCATCACCCTGCCGGGCGAGAACACGATCGAGCCGACCTTTGGGCTTCCTGCGGTGTGGATCGCCGAGCATCTGCGCGAGGAAGCGACCTTCCGTGGACTGACCGTGGTCGACCCGCAAACGGTGATCACCACGCATCTGACGGAAGTCATCAAAGACAATATGCCGGAAATGCTCTCGTACAGCGAAACCCAGAAATTGCTGAACGAGATCGACAAAGATCACCAGAAACTGCTGACCGAACTGGTGCCGAGCCTGATTTCTATTGGCGGGATTCAACGAATCCTGCAGAATCTATTGCAGGAGCGGGTTTCGATCCGTGATCTGCCAACGATTCTCGAAGGGATCGCCGAGGCTTGTGGGTATACGCGCAATATCACCTCGATCACCGAGCATGTCCGGGCCCGGCTGGCGCGTCAGATCAGCGACGCCAACAGCACCGATGCCGGGCATGTGCCGCTCGTGACCCTGTCGCCGGCCTGGGAGCAGGCGTTCGCCGAATCGATCGTCAGCAACGGCGAGGAGCGCCAGCTCTCGATGGCCCCGTCGCGGTTGCAGGAATTCATCGCCGCGGTACGCCAGACTTACGAGAGGTTTGGCATGATCGGCGAAACCCCGGTATTGTTGACGAGTCCGACGGTGAGGCCGTATGTCCGCTCCATCATCGAGCGTTTTCGTCCCGCGACCGTGGTAATGTCGCAGAACGAAGTGCATCCAAAGGCCCGTATCAAGACGCTGGGTCAGTTGTGAGGGTAGGATCAGTCGCCGCGATGATGATGCGTTGCCGCAATAGCCTGCATGGGTGTGCCGAATGCGCCTGAGGACGATCAACGCCCCGAGCATGGCGCAGGCTATGGAGCTGGTGCGCCGCGAATTCGGCGACGACGCCATCATCGTTTCGACGGAGGAGAACGACA
Source organism: uncultured Rhodospirillales bacterium (assembly GCA_903897565.1). Taxonomy (GTDB): domain Bacteria; phylum Pseudomonadota; class Alphaproteobacteria; order ATCC43930; family CGMCC-115725; genus CAIXXC01. The sequence goes on from CAIUCF010000857.1 coordinate 2,706, forward strand.
CCGGCATCAAGGTCGTCGTCGCGCTCGAGGAACTCGAGGACGAAATCCCCGCCCATGGCGCGGTCGAGGGCGATTCCTTCGCCATGGAGGATGGCCGCGATCCGGTCGATGCCGTGCACGAAGCCCTGCTGCTCCATGGCCTGCCGAATCAGCTGCTCGAGCGACTCGTCGATGCCAGCTTCATCGTCGGCGCCGATGATCCCAAGGAAGCGCTGATCGGCGCGCTGCGCCAGGTCTTCGATTTCTATCCGCTTTCGGAACGACGCTTCAACCAACCGGTAATCCTGATGGGCGCGCCCGGCGCGGGTAAGACCGTGACGGTCGCGAAACTTGCCGCGCGCGCGGTGTTCTCGCAGCGCAAGGTGCGGGTCATCACCACCGATACGGTGCGCGCCGGCGGCATCGAACAGCTCGACGCCTTCGCGCGGCTGATGAAGATTCCCTTGCATACCGCCGAAACCGACCGCCAGCTGACCCAGGTGATCCAGGGCGCGGCGCCGGACGAGGTCGTGATCGTCGACACGCCCGGCATCAATCCCTATTCGGCGCGTGACCTCGGCGAGCTTGCTGCGCTGTTCAAGGCGGCGCCGATGGAAGCCATCATGGTGTTGGGGGCGGGCGGCGTTGTCGTGGATTCGATGGAACAG
>CAIUCF010000858.1 GCA_903897565.1 uncultured Rhodospirillales bacterium
CCAACCTCCCCCATCAAGGGGGAGGGGTTTCTTTCAGGAGGGCGCGGCTATGACCGCCCTCGACGACGTCGCCGCCGCCGCGTGGTTGATGACCGCTGACGCGGTGCGGGCGCGGGCGAACGAGATGCTGGTGTTGGGCGAAGCGGGCCAGCTTGCCCATTTTCGCGTCGATCTGGCCAAGCTGGAGGCGGCCGCGAGCTATGTCGCCGCGGTGATGCGCGAGAACTATCCGGAACTGCGGATTCCCTATCACGCACGCTGGCGCCACTTCACGGTCGGCGGCAAGGATCGCTGGGGCCATCTGGCGGCGACCGCGCTGGCCGGCGGCAGCGCCGAGGAGATCGGTCGCATCCGCGTCGATCTGGTAGTCACCAGCGTGCTGCTCGATGCCGGCGCCGGCCCCGACTGGCGCTATCTCGAGCCCGCGACGGGCAAGATCCTGACGCGTTCCGAGGGCTTGGCCGTCGCCAGCCTCGACGCCTTCCGGGCCGGGCTGTTCTCGGCCGACTCGGCCGATCCGCTGCGCGCCGACGCCGCGGCGCTGGCCCGGCTCGACCACACGGCGTTCGAACAGGCGTTCCAGGTCGGGCCGGACAATCCGCTCGCCGGCGTGGCAGGGCGCGTCGCGCTGATGCGCAATCTCGGCGGCGCGCTCGGCCGAATGCCTGCCATTTTCGGCGCAAGGAAACCTCGGATCGGGGGCATGTTCGACTATCTGATGGCGCAGGTCGAGGGCAACAGCCTGCCGGCGCCGGCAATCCTCGCCGCGGTGTTGGAGGGGCTGGGGCCGATCTGGCCGTCGCGGCTGCAACTGGGCGGGCGCAATCTCGGTGATGTCTGGCGCCACCGGCTGATCGCGCCCGATGGCCCGGCCGCGGGACTGGTCCCCTTCCACAAGCTGTCGCAATGGCTCAGTTATTCGCTGGCCGAGATCTTCGAAGACGGCGGCATCGCGGTCACAGAACTCGATCGTCTGACCGGCTTGCCGGAATATCGCAATGGCGGATTGTTCATCGACCTCGGCGTGCTGACACCCGTCGATCCGGCCCTCGGCTTGCAAGGCCTGACGGTGGATCATGAGGCGGTGGTGGAGTGGCGCGGCCTGACGGTAGCGCTGCTCGATCGCATCGCCCCGGCGATCCGCGGCATTCTCGGGCTGTCGCCGCAGGATCTGCCGCTCGCGCGGATTCTCGAAGGCGGCACCTGGGCCGCGGGTCGCAAGATCGCCCAGGCGCGCCGCGCCGATGGCGGCCCGCCGCTGCGAATCGTCAGCGACGGGACGGTATTCTAGGTTTTGGGGGGAAGACGCATATGACGGGTCTCGGCAATGTCGTGGTGGTGGATCATCCGCTGGTGCAGCACAAGCTGACCTTGATGCGGCGGACCGAAGTGTCGACCGGCGAGTTTCGCCGCCTCGCCCAGGAAATCAGCCTGCTGATGGGCTATGAGGTCTTACGCGACCTGCCGCTGGCCACGATCGAGATCGAAACCCCGCTCGAGACGATGACGGCACCGATCCTCGCGGGCAAGAAACTGTGCTTCGTCTCCATCCTGCGCGCCGGCAACGGCATTCTCGACGGCATGCTCGACCTCGTGCCCTCGGCCCGCGTCGGCCATGTCGGGCTCTATCGCGATCCCGAGACCCTGGTGCCGGTCGAGTATTACCTGAAACTGCCCGACGACATCGCCGAGCGCCTCGTCGTCGTCGTCGACCCGATGCTGGCGACCGGACATTCGGCGGCCGCGGCGATCGCGCGGCTGAAACAGGCCGGCGCCACGCATATCAAGTTCGTCTGCCTGCTGACCGTGCCGGAAGGCCTGGCGGTCATGCGCGACAATCACCCCGACGTCACGGTCTACACCGCGGCGATCGACCGCCAGCTCGACGGTCACGGCTATATCCGCCCCGGCCTCGGCGATGCCGGCGACCGGTTGTACGGGACGAAGTAGCTTACGGGTATTCCGGTGAGGCATTGAGCACCTCGTCCAGGACTGGGACCAGGCGGAGCGCGCCGGTCACGCTGAGGTGGCTGCTGTCGCGGTAGAGCGCTTCGCCCTCGCTTTCGACGGGACAGGTCTGCGGCCCGCATAGCGCGTCGCGGCTACGCAGGAAGCGGGCGTGGCCGGCCTCGGCAGCCGCGGCGAGCCTGCCGTCGACCCAGGCCTGGCTCTCATCGATCGCGGCGCGTCTTTCCTCGATCCCGGCAAGCGAGCGGTGCAGCGCCCTGGCCATGGCCAGGGCCGGCGGGATTTCGGTGAACTGGCAGGGCGTGTCCTGGAGCAGGATCGGCGCGATGCCGGCGCCGTTGAGGAATGACAGCGTCCGCCCGAGGCCGTTGTCGAAGGCGGCATGGCTGCCATTATCCGAGGCGATCCCGGCGACGACGTCGATGATCGCGCCGTTCTCGCCGCCGCGACCGGCGCAGAGGCCGGGCGGCGGTCGTCCCTCGGCGATCTTGGCCCAGAGCGCGACCAGGAACACGGCCGGCACCGGTCGCGCTTTCAGGAACCCGACGACCGCGGCGTTGAAGTCGCGGCAGGCATCGCCCTTCGGTCCCGGTTCGGAGACGCCGAGCAGCGGCTCGCAGCCCGGGTGCTGGAAGACGATGCCGTGCAGCCCGTGGCGCCGCGCCGCCGTGGCGAAGGCGGGGATCGCAGCCTGGGCGTGGGAATCGCCCCAGACGATGAAATCCGCATCATGGGACGTGCCCCAGTCGCCGATCTCGCAGGCCATGCCGATGCCGAGATCGAACCGGGATTTCGGATTGCAGAACTGCCCGGTCAGATCATGGTCCTGCTTGGCCAGCGCCAGCACGTCGCCGGTCAGCCGGCCGGGGAAGCCGTGGGTGGTGACGGCAGCCTGGCCGATCGCGAGCAGCACCAGGAGCACGCCGACTCCGGCGAGCAGGGTCTGGCGGCGCTGAGGCAGAATGCGGCGGCCGCGGATCGGCGCCTCGATCCAGCGGGCGGTGGCGTCGGCGAGGATCACCGCCAGCGCGATCAGGCCGAGCCGTTCGGCCAGGTTCGGTTCGTGGAAGAGGCCGTGGCGGGCGAGCACCAGCAGCGGCCAGTGCCACATATAGAGCGGGTAGGAGATCCGACCGATCCAGACCGGCAGCGGCGACGACATGAGGCGCGAGATCACCGCCCGGGAATCGCTCTCGCCGGCCCAGATCAGCGCGGTCGCGCCGAGACAGGGCAATAGCGCCGCGCTGCCGGGAAAGGGCGTGCCGGCAGTGAAGGTCGCGATCGCGGCCAGGATCGCGGCGAAGCCGGCGGCGGCGGCGATCTCGGCCTGTAGCCGCCCCGGCTTCGGCCGGGTGCCGACCGCCAGCAAGCCGCCGCACAGCAATTCCCAGGCCCGCGACGGCAGCAGATAGAATCCGGCGCTAGGCGCGCGGTCGATGGCGAGGATCGACAGCAGCAGCGAGGCGGCGAAGACGATGACGAAGCAGAGGCTCGTGCGATCGCGGCGGCGCTGCTGCGGCGAGGCGGTCCAACGCAGCAGCAGCGGGATCACGATGTAGAATTGTTCTTCGACCGCGAGCGACCAGCTGTGCAGCAACGGCCGCATCCCGGCGGTGCCGTCGAAATAGCCGTCATGGTTGAAAAACCAAATATTGGTCGAGAAGAACGACGACCACACCAGCTCCGAGCCGAATTCCTTGAGCGGCCCCGGCGCCAGCAGCACATAGCCGATGGCGAAGCTCGCCAGGGTCACGACCAGCAGGGCGGGGAAGATGCGGCGGATGCGGCGCTCGTAGAAGCCGGCGAGCGTGAAGGTGCGGGCGCGGATCTCGGCGGCGATAATACCGGTAATGAGATAGCCGGAGATGACGAAGAACACGTCGACGCCGACGAAGCCGCCG
>CAIUCF010000859.1 GCA_903897565.1 uncultured Rhodospirillales bacterium
CGCCCATCTGCTCGGCGATCGCCATGAACAGGCTGCTGAACAGCTCCAGCATCACCGGGTCGACCGCCGTGCCGACTCGGTCTGTGACCGCAGCCCGCGTCGCCCGCGTCAGCATCACGTTGAAACCGTCATCCAACTCTGCCGACCAGCCGGCATCGACGAGGATCGTGCCGGTCGCCTCGGTGATCATCGCGGGTCCGGAGATCTTCTGTCCGGGGAGCAGCGCGTCGCGGCGATACAGCGGCACGTCGTCGAGGCGCCCGGCCTGCCACATCTTCACCCGGGCCGACGGCGCGGGCTCCGGTGCTGCGACGGTCGCCCCATGGTGACCGGGAGCAAGGGTGACCGCGCTCGCACCGGTGATCTCGACCGTGACGGCCTCGACCACCAGCCGCCGCCCGGCCATCGCGAAGCCGTAGCGCTGGCGATATTGCGCCAGGAAGGCGGCCGCGATTGCCGTATCGTCGTCATCGGATGGCACCTCGAGCACCGAGTCGGTACCCTCGTATTTCACGGAGAGCCGCGCGACCCAGCTGATCGGCCCCGCCGGTGCCTGCGCCGTCATCTCCGCGACACCGATCTCGGCGAGCCGCCCGATGCGGCGCGTCAGCTCGGCCATCACGCCGGCGTCCAGCGGCTTCTCGATCGCCTCCTGCTTCACCAGGGTCAGGTCGGTCAGGCCCATGCCGAAGGCCGAAAGCACGCCGGCCATGGGATGGATGAACACCCGCGACATGCCGAGACTATCGGCCACCGCGCAGGCGTGCTGGCCGCCGGCGCCGCCGAAACACGCGAGCGCGTAATCGGCGAGATCATGGCCGCGCTGGATCGAGACCTGCTTGATCGCCATCGCCATGTTCTCGACCGCGATTCGCAGGAAGCCTTCGGCGATCTCATGGATCGACCGCGTCATCCCGGTCGCCTCGAGTAATTCCGCGGCCACTTCCTCGAAACCGGTACGGACGGCGACGAGATCGAGCGGCTCGGTCCCGCTCGGCCCGAACACCGCCGGAAAGAATTCGGGCTGCAGCCGGCCGAGCAGCAGGTTGCAGTCGGTGACGGTCAGGGGCCCACCGCGGCGATAGCAGGCCGGTCCCGGATCGGCGCCCGCCGATTCCGGCCCGACGCGGAAGCGCATGCCGTCGAAACGACAGATCGAGCCGCCGCCGGCCGCCACGGTATGGATATCGAGCATCGGCGCCCGCAACCTTACCCCCGCGACCTCGGTCTCGAAGCGGCGCTCGAAGCTGCCATTGTAGTGTGAGACATCGGTCGAGGTGCCGCCCATGTCGAAGCCGATCACCTTGGCCAGTCCGGCAGCTTCGGCGGTGCGCGCCATGCCGACGATGCCGCCGGCCGGACCGGACAGGATGGCATCGCGGCCATGGAAGCGTGCGGCCTCGGTCAGCCCGCCATTGGACTGCATGAACAGCAGGCGGACATCGCCGAGGGCCGCCGCGACCTGGCCGACATAGCGGCCGAGTATCGGCGAGAGATAGGCGTCGACCACCGTCGTGTCGCCGCGGCTGACGAATTTCATCAACGGGCTGACCTGGTGGCTGACGGAGACCTGGGTAAAGCCGATCTCCCGCGCCAGCCGCGCCAGGATCAACTCGTGGCAGGGCTGGCGATAACCATGCATCAGCACGATGGCGACGGCACGCAACCCCGATCGATAGGCCTGCTCCAAGGTCGCCCGCGCCGCTGGTTCGTCGAGCGGCGTCAGCACCGCGCCATCGGCGAGAACCCGCTCGTCGACCTCGACGACCTCGGCATAGAGCGGTTCGGGCAGCACGATCTCGAGGGCGAACAGCTTGGGGCGATTCTGATAGCCGATCCGCAGTGCATCGGCAAAGCCGCGGGTCACCACCAGCAAGACGGGCTCGCCGCGACGCTCGAGCAGGGCGTTGGTCGCCACGGTGGTGCCCATGCGGATTTCGGCGATGCGCTCAGGGTCGAGCGGCGCGCCGGGCGCCAGCCCGAGCATCGTCCGGATGCCCTCGACGGCGGCATCGGCATAATGCCCGGGATTTTCCGAAAGCAGCTTCAAGGTCGTGAAACGGCCGTCCGGACCGCGTCCGACCAGATCGGTGAAGGTACCGCCGCGATCGACCCAGAACGACCAGCGCGCAGCGCCGTCATCCATCGGGGGCGTTTCGGCTTCGCTCATGGAGTTTTATGGGGAAGCGGTCCCGCGTAAACAACTGGGCAATGAATTGCTGTCATAAATCCTACCAATGTCGGGCCGCAAATGTGCCGCGATCTGGAGCATACCACGATGAACAGCAGCACCTACAATCTGGACCTCGCGTTCCAGCCTGTTGTCGATAGCGCCTCCGGCGAGATCGACCATCATGAGATCATCGGCCGCTTTCCGGGCCTCGAAGGCGCCGCTTCGGCGTCCAGCCGCTTCGAAGGCGAAACCGAGGGCGATCTCGGCGCGGCGCTCGATCTCGCGCTCGGCCAGGGCGTCGTCACGCTGTTGCAGGGCCGGCCCTATGATCGCCTGCTGCTGCCGCTTTCCTGGCGGTCCTGCGCGCTCGAGCTGTTCCGCACCGAGTTCGAGCGGCTGCTGCGGGTCGAGCCGTCGGTACGGCGCCGCATGATTCTCGAATTCGTGGCCGCCGACGATGTGTTCGGCATCGAGGAGGCCGCCAATTACATGGCAGATCTGCGCCGCCTCGGCTGCCAGCTCTGTCTCTCCCAGTTCGGCTCGGGCGCGGCCAGCTATCGCTTCCTGCGTCTGCTCGACGTCGATTACGTCAAGGTCGATGAGGCCTTCCTGACGGCGGCGCAGACCGATCCGCGCGAGCGTATGCTGCTGCAGGAAGTCTCCAAGGTCTGCGCCGAGCTCGACTACAAGAGCATCGCCACCAATATCGACGACGCCCGCATGGCCGACCTCGCCGCCCGCGCCGGTATTACCCTCGGCC
>CAIUCF010000860.1 GCA_903897565.1 uncultured Rhodospirillales bacterium
CTGGTAGCCGCTGTAATTCGCGTTCGCCACCGCGTTCTGCGTGTTGCGGTTCACGTCGTTCGCCATCTGCGCCCGCAGCACCGCCTCGCGCGATCCGCCGTACGCGTTCTGCGCCGTCGCCATGCTCGCGGCCTGATTGTTGACGAGGCCGAGTTGGCGGTTGCCCTCCGTCTGAATCCCCTGCACGACATTCTGCTGATAGGGATTCATGTAGTCTTGTACCTGCCCGAGTCCGGTACCGGGGCCTTGCGCGGAGGCGGCCTGCTGCCGGTACGCCTCGATCCACCGGGCGGTGCCTGGACGGGGCTCAACACCTCGCTGATCTATTACTATTTCGGCAGCAAGGAGGACTTGTTCCTGCAGACCGTTCAGGTCGCCGTCGATCGCGCCTTCCGTCAGTTCGAGGTTCTGACTCAGGGCCATACCGCGCCCGATCAGATCATTCATGACTGGATCGAGACTCATATCGCGCAACGCGAACTGATCCGCAAACTCGTGGAGATCGGCCTCGACTACGCCAAGACCGGCAACCGGGTCTCCCGCATCGATGCGGCCCTGCGCCAGTTTTACGATCGCGAGCGCGCGGTGCTGTCCCGGACCATTCGCGAGGGCATCGCCCAGGGCTTGTTCAATCCTGTCGATCCGGAACAGATCACCGAGTTCATCTCGACCTTCCTCGACGGCGCCATGGTCCGCTCGAGCCTGGTCGAGGAATTCGACGCGACCGCCGCCATTCGCGGCCTGCAGAGTTTCGTGCTGACTCATCTCCGGCGTTGAGTCGCCCGTCTCCTTCCCCGTGCATCGACGACGAAGTTTCTACCTCACTAACCGGATCGTTTTCGGGACATGCGTGTTGTTACTGGGGTACGCCTCCGGGTAGAATCCGGCGACGCAGGCCCTGACGTCTTTCGAATGCTGCCGGAGAAAAGTTCTGTTGCGTCTAGAGATACCGCAGATTAGGCTGCTTATCCTGCATCTAATGGAAATAGAATTAATATTGACTAACTTTTTGGTTGTCGCGGAATTCTCCCTAGGTTTGTTGGTTTCGCGCAATGATGGAATGAGACGATGAATAACGCGATAGCGGAGGTCGAGGCGACGCTGCGCCAGATACTCCAGGATCATGGCAAGCTCTCGGTCCCCACTCTCAAGATCGGGACCGCCGACGATCTCTACGCGCTCGGACTCTCCTCCTTGGCGACGGTGAGCTTGATGCTGGCGATCGAGGCAAGCTTCGATCTCGAAATTCCCGACGAGATGTTGACTCGCGACAATTTCCGCACGCTGACGGCACTCGGTGCCCTTGTTCACCGGCTTCGCGGGGGCGCCTCGTCATGAGTGATGGCGATTTCGGGCGGTCTGTAGAGCCGGATTGGCAAGCTGTCTGCGCCATTGCGGCCGAGCACGCAGGGTCGGTCGATCGCGACGCACGGTTTCCGAGCGAGGCCGTCGCGGCGTTGCGCCGACACGGTGCGCTCGGGGCCATGGTTCCGGTAGAGTTCGGCGGGCAGGGCGCAAGTCTCGCCCGATTGACGACGATGTGTCGCGACCTCGGCGCTGCCTGCGCGTCGACGGCCATGATCTTCGCCATGCAACAGACGAAGCTCGCTTGTGTCGTCGCGCATCACGGCGACGATCCTTGGCAGCTTGATTTCATGCGGCGCGTCGCCGCAGAACAGCTCCTTATTGCGTCCATCACGTCGGAAGAAGGCATCGGCGGCCGCATCCGGACCAGCCGATGCGCGATCGAACCGCTTGACGCCGGCCGATTCCGCTTCAGCAAGGACGGGTCGACGATCTCCTACGGTGCCGATGCCGATGTCTTCATGGCAACGGCGCGACGGGCGCCGGACGCCGATCCTTCCGATCAGGTTCTGGTGGTTTTGCCCGCGGCGGAGTGCCGCGTCGAACCCTATCGCGGCTGGGATTCGCTCGGGATGCGCGGTACCGGCAGTGGCGCGTTCAAGGTGGCTTCGGAGGGCATTCTCGCCCAGATCCTGCCGGTCCCGTTCGGGGTCATCGCTGCCCAGACCATGCTTCCCGTCGCCCATATCGTCTGGGGCGGGGTCTGGCTCGGGATTGCGACCGACGTCGCCGCTCGCTGTCGCGCCTTTATCCGCAACCGGCAGCGCAGCAAGCCCGGGACGACCGATCCGGGTCTGCCTCTCCTGGCAAAAATGGTCGATATCCTGCATGGAATGGACGCCCGTCTCCGCCGCGCGTTGCGGTTGTACACGGCCGGACGCGGCGAGTCCGATTCGATCGAATTGATGCTGCTCAAGACCGGTCTGTCGGAAGCGGCGCTCGAGGTCGTGACGATCGGGATGAAGCTCGGCGGTTTTGCCGCCTATCGCAACGATTCGCCCTATAGCCTGTGCCGCCACCTGCGCGACCTCAATTCCGCTCCGCTGATGGTTGGCAACGACGATATCCGCGGCGATGCCGGGCGACTCCTTCTGCTCCACCGCCCCCGGATCGGCGACTTCACCGAAGAGTAAGGCTACCGCATGACGCTCCCTCCGGTTTCCGCGACGACGACCCCGGACCCCGCCCTGGCCTATCGCGATGACCTGATCGCGGCCGGCCTGCTGATCCCGACTGGGGTTGATGGCCTTTACGGTCGCAGCGCCCTATTCGAATCCGTGGTCACCGGGCTGGATGATGCCGTGACCCGCATGGCGGCCGGCGACGGTGCCGAAGTGATGCGCTTTCCGCCGTTGCTGACCCGAGAGGCGTTCATCGCTAGCGGTTACCTCAAGGGGTTCCCGCATCTGGCGGGCACGGTGCACAGCTTCTGCGGCAACGAAGCCGAGCATCATCGCATGCTGGCGGCGATCGACCGAGGTGAAGACTGGTCGCAGCATGAGCGACCCGCCGATGTCGTGCTGACCCCCGCGGCGTGCTATCCCATCTACCCGGTGATCGCCGGGCGCGGCAAGCTCCCGGACCAGGGTGCGCTGGTCGACGTCTTCTCGTACTGCTTTCGTCACGAACCCTCGGTCGATCCGTGCCGGATGCAGATGTTCCGGATGCGGGAAAATGTCCGGATCGGCAGCGCCGGGCACGTGCAGACGTTCCGCGACACCTGGCGCGGCCGCATCCTCGGGTTCGTCGAGCGATTGGCCTTGCCGGGCGCGCTCGATGTCGCCAACGACCCGTTCTTCGGGCGGGCCGGTAAGTTGATGGCCGAAGGCCAGCGTGATCAACAGCTCAAATTCGAGATTCTGATACCGGTCACCAGCGAGTCTAATCCGACCGCCTGCATCAGCCTCAACTATCACATCACTCATTTCGGCGAGATCTGGCCGTTGCGCATGGCCGACGGCGAATTGCCCCATTCCAGTTGCGTCGCCTTCGGGATCGAGCGGCTGACCCTCGCCCTGTTCCGCCATCATGGATTTGATCCGGCGACATGGCCCGCAGGGGTGCGCGCGGAACTCTGGCCGAGCCCCTGAATCGTGACGATGACCCCCGTCGTCTTCGGTGATTGCGCGGGCTGGCTGCACATGCCGGCTACGGGCGATGCCGTCGCTCGCGGGATCGTGCTGTGTGATGCCTTCGGCTACGAGGGCCTGTGCACCCAGCGCGCGATGGCGATGCTCGGGATCATGCTCGCGGACGCCGGGATGCCGGTCCTGCGCTTCCACTATCCAGGGACCGGGAATTCTGCAGGGGACGAGACCGAGGGCCAGATCGGCCTCTGGCTCGATAGCATCGATGCCGCCATCGCTCATCTGCGGGCAGTGACCGGGATCACGGAAATCGGCCTGTGCGGGCTACGCCTGGGGGCGACTCTCGCTGTCGAGGCGGCGCGCCGGCGAGACGACGTGGCCGTGATCGGCATGATCATGCCGGTGCTCTATGGTCGCATCTATACACGAGAGCTGATCCTGAGCGCGTCGATGGTGACGAGCGGCCCAGCTACGGCGCCGGCTTCGGACTGGAGCGAAGTGCTCGGGTACAAATTGCATCGCTCGGATATGGAGCGCCTGCGGGGAATCGATCTGCGCGCCGCAGCGGGTGCCGGGGCCGCGCCCCGCGTCTTGATGGTCAGCCCGGACGAGGCGGCGCGGCCGTCCGGTGCCGGGCTCGAGGTAAAGATCTTTCCGGAACTCCTTTCCCTTATGGGCGAGACGGAAGACGTCGTGATTCCAATGGCGGCATTCCAGGCCGTCGTCGAGGGTCTCGTCTTCGGTGCCGGACGTGCGACGCTATCGGTCGCGCCGATCGACCGGAGCCCCGTCCTGGCGTTGGCCGATGGCGTCGTCGAATCGCCGGTTCGTTTCGAGCGCGACGGCGAACGCTTCGGGATACTGTGCCGTCCCGCGCGAGACGACCGACGGCGCTGCGTCCTGATTCTGAACACCGGCCTCAACCATCATACCGGCAATGGCCGCGGCAGCGTCCGC
>CAIUCF010000861.1 GCA_903897565.1 uncultured Rhodospirillales bacterium
ATCTATGGCGGGATGTTCACCCGGTTCCTGGTGGAGCTGGCCGATACCACGATCGTCCAGGTCGTGCAGCAGAATGCCTTGCGCCTGATCGACGGCGTCGGACTCAAACGGGGTGATCGCGTCGGCGTCGCCTGGCGTCAGGACAGCCTGTTCGAGATCGCGCCGAAGCCATAACGACTTAAAGCCCCTACCCCTCGGAAGGAGACATAAGATGAAAGCAGTGCGAAAGACCTGGTCGTCCCGCCTAGCCGTCCCAACCGCCGTGGTCCTGGCGTTCTCGCAGACGCTTGCGGGCGTCGCGCAGGCCGCGCCGCCGACCAAGATCGGCCCCGGTGAAGGCGTGCTCAATCTCGTGGCCTGGGAAGGCTATGCCGAGGACCAGTGGGTCAAGCCGTTCGAGGCCCAGACCGGCTGCAAGGTGAACCGGAAATACGCCGGCTCCTCGGATGAAATGGTCACCCTGATGCGCCAGGGCGGCGGCAACCAGTATGATCTGGTCTCCGCTTCCGGCGACGCCACCCTGCGGCTGATCTACGGCAAGAACGTCGCGCCGCTGAACGTCAAGCTGATCGACGGCTACAAGGATTTCATCCCGCAGCTGAAATCGCCGCCGCACAATACGATCAAGGGCGTGCATTACGGCATTTCCTACGAGTGGGGCCCCAACACGCTGCTGTGGAACACCAAGAAGATCACGGAGGCGCCGAAGAGCTGGGCGGCGGTCTATGATCCCCAGTACAAGGGCATGGTGACCGTTCCCGACAATGCGATCCAGATTGCCGATGCCGCGCTCTATCTCTCCAAGACCGAGCCCAAGCTCGGCATCAAGGATCCCTACGAGCTCAACGAGAAGCAGATGGACGCGGTGGTCGATCTGCTGAAGCAGCAGCGGCTGCTGATCAAGAAGTACTGGGCGCTGGCCTCCGACGAGATCAGCCTGTTCCAGAACGGTGACGTCGTCATCGGCGCCGCCTGGCCCTACCAGACCAATACGTTGAAGGCAGCCAAGGTGGCGGTCGAAGAGACCATCCCGGCCGAGGGCGCCACCGGCTGGGCCGATAGCTGGATGCTCTCGGCGAAGTCGCAGCATCCCAATTGCGCCTATAAGTGGATGAACTGGGTGACGACCCCGGTGGTGCAGGCGCAGCAGGCGATCTTCTTCGGCGAGACGCCGGCCAATACGCTGGCCTGCAAGGAGATGGACAAGATCGCGGCGGGTGCCTGCAGCCAGTACCACGGCGACGCGACGGCCGCCTATTTCAACCAGATCAAGTTCTGGAAGACGCCGCTCAAGGAATGCGGCGGCGGCAAGCACGACTGCCTCGACTACTCTGTCTGGCAGCAGAAGTGGCAAGCGATCAAGGGCTGATCATTCATCTTGGCTCTGACTGATACATCATCGAAAAGCGGCCAGCGTGGGGTGAAACTCGCGCTGGCCGCGCTCGTCTGGCGCCGGCCGTGGCTGCGTTCGCTGCTGCTGCTGTCGCCGCCCTTCGCGTGGTTTGTAGCCTTCTACCTCGCAGCATTGGTCGCGCTGTTCGTCTCGGCGTTCTGGCAGGTCGACGGCTTCACCGGCGAGATCCAGGAAAACTGGACCTTCGACAATTTCCGCGCCGTGTTCGGCGACGAGGTCTATCGCCGGATCGGGTTGCGCACGATCGGCATCGCCGCCGCGGTGACCCTGACCGACGTGCTGCTGGCCTTTCCCTTCGCCTATTTCATGGCACAGTTCGCCGGGCCGAAGCTACGCGCCGCGCTGATGACGGCGGTGATGCTGCCGCTATGGTCGAGCTATCTCGCCCGCGTCTATGCCTGGCGCCTTATTCTCGCCCATGACGGCGCGCTCAACTGGTTGCTGACCGAGATCGGCCTGCCGACCCTCTCGGTCGGCTATTCGAACTGGGCGATGTGGATCGTGTTTTCCTATCTCTGGCTGCCCTTCATGATCCTGCCGGTTTATGCCGGGCTGGAGCGCATCCCGCAGTCGCTGCTCGAAGCCTCGAGCGATCTCGGCGCCGGGGCGTGGCGCACCTTGCGCAAGGTCATCCTGCCGTTGGCGTTGCCGGGCATCGCCGCGGGGTCCATCTCGTGCTTCTCGCTGACGCTCGGCGATTACGTGACGCCGATGCTGGTGGGCGGGCCGGGCTCCGACTTCATCGGCAACGTCGTCTACGTCAATGTCGGCGTCTCCAACAACGTGCCGTTTGCCGCCGCCTTTGCGACCCTGCCGCTGGTGGTGATCGCGATCTACCTGCTGATCGCGCGCAAGCTCGGCGCTTTCGAGGCGATGTGACCATGGCCGGACCGCAAACCCGTCGTCTCACCGCGACCCTGCTCGGCAGCTGGGTCGTGCTGGTGCTCGGCTTCCTGTTCATTCCGATCATCATCATCCTGACCTATGCCTTCGACACCTCGACGATCCAGGGCTGGCCGATCGCCGGCTTCACGACCCATTGGTTCGTCGATACCTGGGCCGATGAGGAGGTCCGTGAGGCTTTCCTGCTCTCGACCGAAGTCGCGCTGGCGGCAACCCTGCTCGCCGTGCTGCTGGGGTCGCTGGCGGCGTTTGCCGTCTACCGCTTCGCCTTCTTCGGCAAGGAAGTGTTCTCGTTCCTGCTGATCCTGCCGATCGCGCTGCCGGGTATCATCACCGGCATGGCGCTGAACTCGTATTTCGTGTTCTGGGGCATCGATCTGTCGATCTGGACGATCATCATCGGTCACGCCACCTTCTGCATCGTGATCGTCTACAACAATGTGATCGCGCGGCTGCGCCGGCTGCCCTCGTCCTGGGTAGAGGCGTCGCAGGATCTCGGCGCCGGCGCCTTCACGACCTTCCGCCGTATTACCCTGCCGATGATTGCGACCTCGGTCGGGGCAGGGGCGCTGCTCGCCTTCGCCCTCTCCTTCGACGAAGTGATCGTGTCGACCTTCACTGCGGGCGCGCAGACGACCCTGCCGCTGTGGATTTTCGGCGCGATCCGGCTCGGGCAGAAGCTGCCGGAGGTCAATGTCGTGGTCTTCGGCGTGATCGCGATCACCCTCGTGCCGGTAATCCTGGCGCAGAAGCTGATCGGCGATGCGGGCAGACTCCATAAATAGCCGGATGCCCTGGCGTCGGCTGCTGGCCGCCCTAGCCGTCGGCGCGCTGCTGGTGCCGCAAGGCGCGGCCCTGGCGCATAAGAAGCATCACGGCAAGGCGGCTCGGATCGCGAAGCCGCAAACGGCGACGATGATCGGCAAGGGCGAGGGCCATCTCGATCTCCTTGCCTGGCGCGGCTATGCCGAGGATGCCTGGGTCAAGCCGTTCGAGAAGAATACCGGCTGCAAGCTCAATGTCCGCTACGCCGCCTCGGCCGAGGAGATGGTCGCAGCGATGCGTCAGGGCGGCCATGGGGTGGTCGACCTCGTCTCGGCGCCGGCAGAGGCGACGCAGGCGCTGATCGACCGCAAAGAGGTGAAGCCCCTCAACATGGCGCTGATCCCGGCCTGGGCGGATTTCTTCGCGCCCCTGAAGTCGCCGGCGTTCAATACCGTCAAGGGCGTGCATTGGGGGCTGTCGTACCAATGGAGCGCCAATACGCTGCTGTGGAATACCGCCAAGATCAAACACCCGCCGACCAGTTGGGCGGTCCTCTATGATCCGAAATACCGCGATCACATCGCAATTCCGGATAATCCACTCTTTATCGCCGACGCCGCGCTTTATCTGATGCATGCCCAGCCGGGCTTGAAGATCAAGGATCCGTTCGAGCTGAACGCCAGGCAGATGAAAGCGGTGGAGGAGTTGCTGCGCAAGCAGCGCCCGCTGGTGCGGCGCTACTGGACCTTGGCAGAGCAGGAAATCACGCAGTTCAAGAGCGGCCGCGCCGTGATCGGGATCGGCGGCCCCTATCAGACGGAATTGCTGAAGGCCGCCAAGGTCCCGGTGGCCGAAACCATTCCCGTCGAGGGCGCGACCGCCTGGGCCGATAGCTGGATGCTGGCGGCCAAGGCCAAGCACCCCAACTGCGGCTATCTCTGGATGCAATGGACGGCCACGCCGCAGGTCCAAGCCGCCCAGGCGATCTTCTTCGGCGAAACTCCGGTCAATGCCAGCGCCTGCCAGGAGATGGATGCTCTGAAACCCGGCTCATGCCGCCATTACCGCGCCGACGGCGTCGGAATCACGAAGATCCGCTTTCAGCGGGCGCCCCAGCGCGCCTGCCGACAGGGCACGAAGGCATGCCTCGATCTGGCCGCGTGGCGAACCGCCTGGCGCGCGGTCAGCCAGTGACGCGCTGCGCCTCGTAGCCGATGCGGAAAGCCCCCCAATGCCGGCCGCGCACCCAGATCGGCGCGGATACATTCATCATCATGCGGAAATTGCCGCCGCCGAGATCGCGCCGATAGGCTTGGAGCAGGAATGGTTTGGTGTTGCGCGCCGCGGACAGGCCGACGCGGTCGTTGAACAGGCGGCGATTGCGGCAATGCTGGGCGTTCCACGTCGGATCCGTCCCCTGCGGCTTCGAGTACTGGAGGTTATGGGTCGGAATGAAGCCGTTGACGTCGCAGGCGACCGCGAGGGCAAAGGACGGGTGGCGGCGGATGCATTCCTCCTGAATCTCAGGGAGAACCTGATCCGTGAAGGCGACGAAGCGCGTCATCTGTTGCTGCGGATTGCTGCCCGCGATCGGTCTGTAATCGAAATCGAACAATGATCCCATATCGATGTCGCCGCGCGCCAGCGAAGCCTCGAACAGTTCCGCAACGCGCGCTGCCAGTTCCTGGGCGGTACGGATGGCCGGGGTATCGATCGTCTCGACGCCCTGGGCCGCGACGAATTCGACGACGTTCTCGCTCATTTCAAGCAGGGCATCGGTGCGCTTCGCCGCAGTCTTCAGATTCTCCGACGACCTCGTGACGCCTGCCGAGAGATCGCCCAGTTCGCCCAGAATACGATCCCCGTGCTCGAGGTTGCGCTCGGACGCGCTGGCGATCTGACCGACCTGTTCGTCGACCGTCGCGAAGCCGCTGCGCAACTCCTGGAATACCGTGCTGAGGCTGTTGGTCCCGATTTCGGTATCGCGGGCGAGGCGTGCGGCTGCCGCGCCGTCCTCGACGAGGTGCACGATCTGGCCGGACAGTTCCTTGACGGTATCGGTGATGCTCCGGGTCGCGTCGCGGGTACGCGAGGCGAGCTGCTTCACTTCGCCGGCGACGACGGCAAAGCCTTTTCCGGCCTCGCCGGCCCGGGCGGCTTCGATCGTGGCATTGAGGGCGAGGAGATTGGTCTGGCTGGCGATTGCCTCGATGCTCCCGGCAACCTTGGAGACGCGCTCCAGCACCGTCGAGAAATCGCCGAGCCGCCGATGGATCCGATCGACGGCGGCGACCAGTTGGCCGATGCCCTCGATGGCGCCGGCGACCGTGTCCTGGACTCGGGCGATCTGAGCCACTGAGGCGACCGAAGTCTCCCGGGTTGCGCGTGCGGAACGATCAATCTCCCGGTTGGCTGTGATGGTGGCATCCGCGGTCTTCTGGAGATCATCGAAGCGGGAGGCCTGATTGGTGAGCCGACCCGTGACCTCGTCGAGATTGCCCGAGATATCGGCGACGAGCACGCTCAGGCTGCCGACGCGAGATGCCAACTCCGCGACCAATGCCGTGCTCGCACTCTCGGTATGTGACTGCCTGGTCGGCAGAGCCGAGACCTCCGGGGTTGTTGCCCTTTGATTCATCTACGCGTGACCTCCCCAAGTCCATGTGTCGCGCTGCTGCCTCGGTAGTGCCGGCCGAGTCCGCAGTGAGCCTGCGGGTAGGGCTGGAAACTCGTCGCGCGATTCTCGGGGAACGGTAGGCAGGAACCAGTGAAGAAGCGGTTAGCGGAGCGACGGGCCGGTCAGGGGTATTTCAGGACTTGCCCCGCGCCGTGGCGATCGCGAGCTTGAGGTCGTCGATGGTCGCGACCCCGGGGATGATGAATTTGCCGATGACGAAGGTCGGCGTGCCGTCGATCGCCAGAGCGTGGGCGAGGTCGATGTTGCTCTGGATGATGCCGTCGAGCTTGGCATCCTCGGCCTCTGTCTTGGTCCGCTTCGCGTCGAGGCCCACTTCTGCCGCGAGCTCCAGCGTCTTCGTATCATCAAGGGTGCCCTTGAAGCCGAGCACGGCCTGGTGGAACTCGGCATATTTGCCGTGGCGGGCGGCGACCAGGGCGACGCGCGAGGCGTAGGTCGATTCCGGACCGAGCACCGGGAATTCCTTCATCACGACGCGCAGGCGCGGATCGCCCTTGATCAGATCGACCACCGTCGGCGCGCTGCTCTTGCAGTAGGGGCAGCGGTAGTCGAAGAACTCGACCAGAGTGACGTCGCCGTCGGGATTGCCCATGACCGGCGAGGTCGGGTCATGCAGCAGGGCGTCCTGATGCTTGCCGAGCGCGCTTTCGGCTTCGGCGTGGCGATCGGCGTCAGCCTTGTCCTGCGCGGCCTGCAATGACTCCATCACCACCTCGGGATGGGCGAGGATGTAGTCGTGGATCAGCGTATCGATCTGCTTGGTCTGTGCCGGGGAGAGGGCGCTCTCGGCATGCGCCGTCGGGGTCGCGATGATTGCCGCGGCCAGGAGGGTAAACGAGAGCAGGCGGGCGATGACAGGGCCAATGGACATGGGGGCTCCGGAAGGAGGGCGCCGCAAGGCGGCAGGCTGGGGCGATCATGGCCCATCAGGGGCGGCCGGAACGTCGCCGGCGGATCACTTGTTGTCTTTGATTTGCAGCCGAATGTCATCTGCTTTGAGCCAGCCCGGCGATCCGCGCGGCAGCAGTTCGGTCGCGCGGATGGCCTGGCTGCGTGCCGTCGCCGTATCGCCGCTGAGGATCGCCTCCTCGGCGAGCGCCAGCGAGGCGTTGCCGATCTGACCCATGCGGCCTTGGGCGATACCGAGGGAGTGCCAGGCATCCGGATTCTGGTCGTCCTTCCGCAGCACGTCTTTCAGATATGCTTCGGCCTCCTTCGCCGTCGCGATCCCCTCGTCGGCCTCGAGCATGGTTTGCGCAAGCTCGATCTTGAGCAGGTTCTCGTCGCCGACGAACTGCACGGCGCGGCGGTAGAACGGCACGGCCTCGGCCGGGTGCCCGCCTTCGAACAGAATCTGGGCCTTCAACTCCCAGAAATAGGCGTTGCGCGGTTCCCGCTCGAGCAGGACATCCATCTCGCGGACGGCACGGTCATCCATCGGTACGCGATGATAGGCGATCGCGCGGGCGTAATGTGCCGGGATCGAATCGTCGCTTTCCGGGTAGAGTTTGAGCGCATCCGAAGGGGCCAGTAAGAAGCCCTTCAGCTTGGCGATGATGCGGGCGTGCTGCTCGATCCACTCCGGCGGATCCTTGGCTCCGGAAAAAGGGCTGGTCTCGACGTGATGGCGGATATAGTCGATGCGTTCGCTAGTGAGCGGATGGGTCCGAAGATAAGGATCCTGCATGCCCGGCAGGAGCCCGTCCTCCTTGCTCAAGATCTGGAAGAACTCGAGCAAGCCGCGGGCTGATTGATGAGTCTTGTCGAGGAAGGTCAGTGCAGCATTATCGGCCCGCGCTTCCTGATTGATCGAATAGGCGAAGATCGCGCGTTGGGCCATCGACTCGCCCGCGAGCGCACCGGCGCCTACTCCGCTGCCGCCGGCGCCGCCGAACGCCGCCCCGGCGCCGATCAGAAACCCCGCTATCGCCTCCACCGTCGCCGCGCGCA
>CAIUCF010000862.1 GCA_903897565.1 uncultured Rhodospirillales bacterium
CAAGACCCTGCACGAGGAAGGCCTGATCGGCCAGGAAGTCTATGACAACCTGACCCGCGCCGTTCGTGTCGAGCGCGCCCGTGCCGATTACCGCCCGCATCTCGATCTCAAGCTGAAGCCCGAGCAGCTGATCGCCCGTATCGAGATGTTCAGCGGCTTGACGCCGGAGCAGCTGACCAACCTCGCGAAGCTCGCCAGGCCGCGGCTCGCGATCCCGGACGAGGTGATCTACCGCCGCGGCGCGCGCGGTGACAGCGTGTTCTTCATTTCCTCGGGCGCCGTCGAGATCCGCATGCCGCAGGTTCATCTGACGCTCGGCCGCGGCGCCATCGTCGGCCAGATGTCGCTACTCAATCGCGCGCCGCGGGTCGCCGATGTCGTGGCGCTGACCTATTCGCACCTGCTGATGCTCTACGAGAGCGACTTCCGTAAATTTCTCGACAGCCAGCCCGAGCTGCGGGAGCACATCGAGCGCATCAACAGCCAGCAGATGGAAATGAACGCCTCGATCTCGAAGGGCGTCCCCGTCGACACCCTGCAGCACGGTACCGTGATCAGTGCCACGGCGGCATTGGCCGCGCCCGCCGAAGACTAGCCCTGCCCATTCTTTCGAGTGGTGGGACTCACACCCGTTCCTCGTCATAGTTCCCGGACAAGAAAACGACGAAGGGGATGGCGATGTCAGGCGTGGCGAAACGTTGGTTCTATAACAAGCGGCCCAAGGGCGATCTCGAAAGCGATACCCTGGCGCTGCGCGAGGTGGCGCTGGCGCCACTACAGCCTGGCGAAATCCTCGTCCGCACGATTTATCTCTCGATGGATGCGACCAACCGCATCTGGCTCAGCGAATGGGACAGCTACATGCCGCCGATCCGGATCGGCGATCCCATGCTCGGCATCATGATCGGCGAAGTCGAGGAGTCCAGGAACCCGGCGTTTCCGGCAGGCTCCCTGGTCAGCGGGATCGCGCCGTGGTCCGATCGCTTCGTTACCGACGGCGCCGGATTCTTTCCGTTTCCGCGCTTCGAGGGCCTGGATCTTGCCGATGCCTTCGGCGTGCTCATGGTCGCCGGGCCGACGGCCTATCACGGGCTCTTCGAAATCGGCCAACCCAAGCCGGGTGAAACCGTCGTGATCTCCGCTGCCGCAGGCGCCGTCGGCATGCTGGTCGGGCAATTGGCCAAGATCCAGGGCTGTCGCGCCGTCGGCATCGCCGGCTCCGACGAGAAATGCCGCTGGTTGACGCAGGAGATGGGGTTCGACGCCGCGGTCAATTACCGCCAGGGCGATCTGGTCGAAGCGCTGCGGGCGGCGACGCCGAACGGGATCGACGTGTTGTTCGAGAATGTCGGCGGCACCTGCCTCGATGCCGGACTGACCCTGATGAACAATGGCGGCAGGGTCGTGATCTGCGGTCTCATTGCGAGCTATAACAGCACCGAGCCGGTCCCGGGCCCCTACATGTTTCGCAACATGATCATGAAGCGGCTGAAGATGGAGGGCTTCGTCATCCTCGATCACTTCGATCGCTATCCCGAGTACCAGGCGAAACTTGCCGGCTGGATGCGGGAGGGCAAGCTGAAGCACCGCCTGCATGTCGTCGAGGGTATCGACAATGCCCTGACTGCGCTCAAGCTGCTCTATACCGGCGGCAATGACGGCAAGGTCATGGTCAGGATGAGCTGACCCCGATCGGGGTTCCGCGAAGGCCGGCGCGCGCTCCGATGCCACGCCACACCGCTCCGAGGTTGAGCACTGGCAGCCACCCGTCTGTGTAGTAGCGGGTGGCTGTCGCTTCCGACTACCGTTCGATCAAGAAATCAAAAGAACACGTCGCGCCGACCGGCGCGCGTCGGGAGAGGCATTCGCGCGGTACCCGCGCCAGATATTTTCTCAAGGAGACGTCGCATGCAGACCCCATCGGTTACGCCGATCGGTGCAGGCCCAGCCCGTGACCTGGGCAAGCTGATCAATATCGATAATGGCGGAACGCTGACCGACATCTGCGTCATCGACGGCGCCGACGTTTATCGGACCAAGACGCTGACGACGCCGCATGATCTGTCGCAATGCCTGTTCGAGGGGCTGAAGAAGGCGTCGCGGGCGATCTATGGCAAAGAAGATCTGCAGGCTCTGCTGCTGTCGACGGCCTCGATCCGCTACTCGACCACCCAGGGCACCAATGCGCTGGTCGAGCGCAAGGGGCCGCGGCTCGGCGTGCTGATCGGCGGCGGCCTGACAGCCACCGCCCTGCGTGCGGCCGATCACTCCGCCGATCTGTTCGAAGCGCTGATCGGCGAGCGGGTTGCGACGATCGATGCTGACCTGACCGGAACGGCTTTGGAAGCCGCGGCGATGAAGGCTGTCAACGGCCTCGCCGCGACCGGCGCCAACCGCCTGATCGTCTCGATCGCCGGCCCGCGTCGCGAGGAGATCGAGGAGCAGATCAAGAGCCATCTGCTGCGAACCTTCCCACCGCATCTGCTCGGCGCGTTGCCCATCCTGTATTCGAATGAACTCGCGGATGACGAAGATGATGTCCGGCGGACCTGGACCGGCGTCTTCAACGCCTTCCTCCATCCCGCCATGGAGCGGTTCCTCTACAACGCCGATCACAAGCTGCGCGAGGAGCGTATCCAGAGCCCGCTGCTGGTGTTCCGCAATGACGGCTATGCCGGTCGCGTGGCCAAGACGACCGCAATCAAGACCTATAGCTCCGGGCCGCGCGGCGGCATGGAGGGCGCCAAGGCGCTGGCCGAGCATTACGGTTTCCGCCGTCTGCTCTCGATGGATGTCGGCGGCACGACGACCGATATCGGCCTGGTCGATGGCGGCATCGTCCGCGCGACGCAGCGCGGCCATGTCGAAGGCGTCGAGACCTCGTTTCCGCTGTGCGACGTCGTCAGCGCCGGGGTCGGCGGGAGCTCGATCATCCGTGTTCAGGACGGCAAGATCATTGTCGGCCCGCAAAGCGTCGGCAGCGCCCCCGGACCGGCCTGCTTCGGCCTCGGCGGCAAATCGGCGACGATGACCGACGCCTTCCTGCTGATGGGCTTGCTCGATCCCGCCTCGTTCTTCGGTGGCGATCTCAAGATCGATATCGATCGCGCCCGCGCCGCGATCCGTGAGAACGTGGCCGGTCCCCTGGGTCTCTCCGACGAGGCGGCGGCGGCGGCGATGGAAGCCGCCTGGGTGCAGAAGATCGCCGACAGCCTGCGTGATTTCACCAACATCACGCCCGATACTACCCTCGCGGCCTTCGGCGGCGGCGGGCCGTTCGTGGCCTGTCGGGTCGCCGAGGCGATCGGCGCCAGCCAGGTCATCATACCCGGCCTGGCGGCGGTATTCTCCGCCTTCGGTATCGGCTTTTCCGATGTCGGCCATCAGTTCTCGACGCCTCTGCGGACAAGCGACTCCGCCGGCCTTGCCGGCGCGGTCGCGCTGCTGTCGGAACGGGCGGAATCGAGCATGTTCGGCGAGGGCGCCCGGCTCGAGGCCTGCAAGCTGTTCTATGCGCTCGACTACGGCGACGGCGCGGCCAGCCGCTCCATCCCGCTCGCCGATCCGCGGGTCTTGCCGACCGGCCTGCCGGACGACGCCCGCCTGTCGCTGGCGCTGACCGCCGTGAAGCCGGTCCCCCATGCGCGCATCAATGGCCATTTCGGCGGCGCGGACGCAGCCGCGACCAGCGTCGCCACGCGTTCGACCCTGGTGGCCGGCGACTACCGCGCCTTGCCGCTCTACCGCGTGGAAGACCAGAAGGCCGGCGCCCGCGCCATCGGGCCCGCGGTGCTGGAGGAGGCCTTCTTCACCTGTCGCGTCGATGCCGGGTGGGGTTTCGAGATCAACGATGCCGGCGACATTCTGCTGAGCAAACACGCGAGGACCGTCTGATGAAAGTTCTGATGACCGAATATCTCCGCATCGACCTCGATACCGAGATGTGGGAGTGCCGGCGCTGTAACCGGGTCCATGGCTCGGCGCGCGACAACTACAAGCGCGGGCTGCTGGTCTATGATCGCGACCCGACGGAGATCCACAAGCCCTTGCTCAACCCGGCGCTCTACGAACGGACCTATTCGCCCGACCCGAAATGGTGCCGGATCCTCGAATATTATTGTGCTGATTGCGGCACCATGGTCGAGACCGAGTATCTGCCGCCGGGCCATCCGCCGCTCCACGACATCGAGATCGACATCGACGCGCTGAAGCTGCAATGGCAGGACCGCGAGGAGGTCAAGGAGCCGCCGATCGGTCGTGATCTCGCGCTCGAGAAGGTGCTGGAACACCGTGCCGCGCATTCCGGCCACGGCCATGATCACGGGCGGGGGCGGTCATGAAGCGCGTCTCTGTCGATATCGGCGGCACCTTTACCGACTGCTTCGTCGCCTGGGGCGGCCGCTACGTCGAAGGCAAGGCGCTGACCACCCACCACAATCTCGCGCTCGGCTTCAATGAATCCCTGTCCGACGCCTGCCGCCAGCTCGAGATCGAGATCCCGACCCTGCTGTCGGGCGTCGACTCCGTGCGCTACGCCACCACTCTGGGCACCAACGCGCTGATCGAGCGCAAGGGGCCCCGCGTCGGCCTGCTGGTGACGTCGGGCTTCAAGCACACGATTCCGTTGTCGCGCGGCCGCGGCTATGGCGAGGGTCTGTCGCTGCAGGAGCAGGCCGATATCCCCAACGCCAAACGTCCGGACCCGATCGTGC
>CAIUCF010000863.1 GCA_903897565.1 uncultured Rhodospirillales bacterium
ATCCCCGACGCCACCACCGCCCGCGAACGCCTGCAGCAGGAACTCTACGTCGCCCGCATCGCCGAGATCCTGCTCGAAGACGTCACCAACACCGAGCGTACCCAGCGCGGCATCGAGTCCAAGGCCTTCAAGTTCATGCAGCTGCAGGACGGCGAAGTCATGATCCGCCACAGCCTCCACCATGTCGACAAATGGGTGAAGGCCAAGACCGTCGCGGAAGCGCTGGCGGGGTAACGACCCCGCCCCAGAAAAAAACACCCTCCCCCATCAAGGGGGAGGACTTCTTGAGAGAGCCCCCATGATCGAGGTTTTCGGCGGGCAGACGCCCAATGTCTTCAAGGTGCTGATTGCGCTCGAGGAACTCGGGCTCGACTATCGCCGCATGCCCCTCGACATCACCAAGGGCGAGCAGTTCACGCCGGAATTCCTGGCAATCAGCCCGAACAACAAGATCCCCGCCATCATCGATCACGATCCGGTCGAGGACGAGGGTCCGCTCTCGGTGTTCGAATCCGGCGCGATCCTGTTCTATCTCGCCGAGCGCTCCGGGCAATTGATGCCACGCGGCCTGCGCCGTCGCGCCGAGGTCATGGAATGGGTGATGTGGCAGATGGCCGGCCAGGGTCCGATGCTCGGCCAGCTCGGCCATTTTCGCAACTACGCCCCGGAAAAAGTGCCCTACGCGCTCACCCGCTACACCTTCGAGACCGCGCGACTGTACCGCGTCCTCGACACCCGGCTCGCCGGTCGTGACTTCATCGCCGGCGATTACTCGATCGCCGACATCGCCTGCTGGCCCTGGATCCATTTCCGCGCACAACACGACGTCGATCTCGCCGACTACCCCAACGTCGCCCGCTGGTTCGACGCACTCTACGCCCGCCCCGCCGTCATCCGGGCCGTCGGCAGCGAACCGGCGCCCAAGCCGCTCACGCTCGACGAGGATGCGCGGCGCATGGTGTTTCCGGATACGGCCCCCACGAAATAGACCCTCTCCTATGAGGGGGAGGACGTGGGTCCGGTAAGTTTTCGCGAGGGACCCTCGGATCCACGCCGCCAACCCAGATCCGTCATTCCCGCGGAAGCGGGAAGCCAGAGGACCTCTCCGTTGCCAAGGCGCCTGGGTCGACTTACCTCGATCACGGCGGCGTCACGGTTGGCTGGATTCCCGCTTTCGCGGGAATGACGAGTAAGAAAATGGGGCAAACACTACCAGCAGGGTTAAAAACTCCCCCTACTTCGTCGCGACCGGGTTCGGGTTGACGAAATCGGTGTCGAACCCGGCCGCCTTGAGGCCGTCGAGGCAGCAGTCGATGTCTTCCTGCAGGGTGCCCCCGCTGGCGCCGATGGCGCCGAGATAGGCGCCCTTCTCGACGATCGGGAAGCCGCCGGCGACGATGCAGATGCGGTCATCGGTGTGCTGCAGCCCATAGGCGGGGCCATCGGAGATGATCATGGCGCGGACCATCTCGGTCGGGCGCTTGAAGGCGATCGCGGTCCAGGCCTTCTTGGTGGCGATGTCGACATTGGCGATGCGGCCGCCCTCGGGCCGCTCCAGCCCGCGCAGATGGCCGCCGAAATCGACGATGGCGATGGTGCTCGGCTTGCCGGCCTTCTCGGCGGTCTTGTTGGCCGCCTTCAGCATCGTGCGGATTTCCTTCAACGTGATTTCGCGCATCGTCCATTTCCCCCCGGGTTGGTCGCGGCCTGTTAACCGCTTGTTCATCATGTTTTATCATTGCGCGACAAGCGCGGATTTTCCAGCGCCTTGTGGTCACACGTCGCCGCGTTGACGCCTCGATGCCCGCTCGCCATAGTCGGGGGACAAGAACCGGACGGTCCAGCTCCGGCACCAGGGGAGAGCACGTGGAGACATCATCCGGGGT
Source organism: uncultured Rhodospirillales bacterium (assembly GCA_903897565.1). Lineage (GTDB taxonomy): Bacteria > Pseudomonadota > Alphaproteobacteria > ATCC43930 > CGMCC-115725 > CAIXXC01. The sequence continues at coordinate 1,887 of CAIUCF010000863.1, forward strand.
CATCGACGTCGTCGTGATCGGCAGCGGCTTCGGCGGCGCGGTCGTCGCCTCGCGCCTGATCGATGCCGGGATCGCAGTGACCCTGCTCGAGCGCGGGCCTTGGCGCGACACGGTGGCGACGCGCTCGGCCGGCATCGCGCGGACGGTGCCGTTCCCGCGCGATCTTTCGCTGGTGACGAGACTGCTGCGCAGCCTCCGCCTGCCCGGCACGCCGCGGCTGACCTTCACCAAGCACGGCCTGTTCGATATCCACATCGATCGCGGCGTCAGTGTGATCTGCTCGTCCAGCGTCGGCGGCGGCAGCCATGTCTATTCCGGACTGCAGCGCCTGCCACATGTCGCCAATTTCTGGGATGGTCACGCCGAGGGCGTATCGACCGCAGGCCTCCAACCGCATTACGACGCGGTGCTCGCCGATATGGGCTCAGCCCAAGCGAGTCCCGCGCTCAAGTTGCCGAACACCACCTACCAGCGCTACGCCAATTCGAACGCCATCGAGACGCCGCCGCCCGAAGGCCCGACCTGGCTCGGCTTCCTGTTCCCGACGGAACCCGGCAAGCCCGAGACAATTACCGACGCCAACGGCATTACCCGCAACCAGATCGACGTCGCCGCCAATGACGACGGCTTCCTCGGCTCGCCCGGTGGCGGCAAGACCTCGCTCGACATCGCCTATCTGATCCCGGCGATGCGCAAGGGACTGAAGATCCGCGATCTCTGCGAGGTCGAGTCTATCGAGCAGCTCTCCGGCAACGCGGCTGCGCGCTACGCGGTCCATGTCACCGACCATCACAGCGGGAGGAAGGAGCGTCTGCTCGCCGCCAATGTCATCGTCGCCGCGGGCGGCCTCAACACGCTCCGCCTGCTGCTGCGCAGCCGCGACGGCGCCAAGACCCTGTCCGGCATGCCGAATCTCGGCCGCCGCTTCGGCTGCAACGGCGATTTCATGGGTTGGTGGGATCAGTCGGAGTATGGCGATCTCACCGCGGGATTGCCGGCACGGGGACCGTTCCGCGCCCGCGGACCGGAAGACCACCCGGTACTCGGCGGCGGCGCCTTCCCGGCGATCGACCGCTACCCGCTGCCGCAATTCCTCAAACAGCGCCTACGCCGCGTGCAGTGGATCGCCGGCATCGGCGTCGACGCCATGGACGGCGTCGCCCGCTGGTCATCGCAAGGCTTGCGCATCGATTTCAACGGCGACGACAGCCCCGTCTTCGCCCGCATCAAGGCGGGTGTCCGCGCCCTCGTCGAGCGCACCGGCAAGCGCATCCACTACACCAAGAACCCGATCACGGTGCATCCCACCGGCGGCGCTTGCATGGGCGCGAGCATCGCCACGGCCGTGGTCGACGCCAATGGCGAGGTGTTCGACCATCCCGGGCTCTACGTCGCCGACGCGGCGGCATTGCCGGCCGAGCCCGGCGGCCCGCCCTCGCTCACCATCGCCGCCTGGGCAAGCCACGTCGCCGCCCGCTTCATCGCCCGGCGCAAGGCGTCTTAATGTCGGTCTGAAGACAAGTCGAACGTCATCGGTAATTCGGTCCTCATCACCCGTCATCCCCGCGAAGGCGGGGATCCAATCTGCCGTCTCAACCGCCAAGGCAGCGATTCTTGGCGTCTCGGCGCCTTGGCAGTCCCACTATTGATGGATCCCCGCCTCCGCGGGGATGACGATTACTGTATTGGAAAATAATGATTTCTTCTGAGACGGTTCTTAGAAATCGCGCTTACTGCTCCGCGGCCGCGAGCTTGTAGAGCCTGCCCGTGGCGTCGAGCTTGGCCGCAGACCATTCGCCGCCGACGCCGTCCATCATCCAGCGCAAGATCTGCCAGAGATCGCGATCAACCATCGTGTCGTCGAGCGGCTCCAGCGCCGGAACCACGGCGTAGATCTCGAGCCCGGCAGGAAAGGCCTCGCCGCTGCGGCCGATGAAGACGAGGGCATAGATCGCCCCGGCCTCGGTCGCGACATAGCCGGGCGCCGACAAGCCGATGCGGTCGAGATCGAAGGCGGCGCGGAAGAATTCGCGGAACTCCGGGTAATGGCCGAGCCGGTCCTCGGCCAGGAGATAAGCCATCCGGGTGCCGGCGAGCGGCGGCGACGGGAGGATGCGGAGTGCGCTCATGCTGGGAGCCTCGCGATGAAATCGAGCACGGCGGCGGCGATCTCCGGACTCGAATCTTCCTGGACGAAATGCCGCCCGGTCACCAGCAGCGGCCCTTCGGCATGGGGCAGCAGTGTCTTGAAGCGGGCGGAGAATGTCGCAGCGTCGAAGACGTCGTCCTCGCGGCCCCAGATGATCAGCGCAGGCAGGGTGCACTTGCGCAGTTCCTGCTCCAGCCAGGTGAAGCGCTCATAGGCGCGGGCCTTATCGTCGAGCGGGATCCAGCGCGGCCAGGCCCAGGTCAGGAGCCGCGTCGCCGGATCGGGCAGCATGCTCTCGTAGCCGAGCTGCGCCTCGGCCCTGAATTTCTCCCGGTTGACCACCGAGAGATACATGCCGCGTCCGACCAGTGCGGCGTGGCGGCCGAGCAGATGGGGCCCGACCAGCGGCGCGTGCATCATCCGCCAGGGAAAGATGCGGGTGTGGAATTCGGCCGGCGGCGTCGGCCAGGCCCAGGTGCTCATGATGACGAGCGAGCGCACTCGCGCCAGGTTCGAGAGCGCGAAGCCGAGGCCCGTCGGCCCGCCCCAGTCATGGCAGACGAGGTTGATGCGGGACAGGTCGAGCTGGCGCATCAGCCCGGTCAGGTTGGCGATATGACCGTCGAGCGAATGCGCCTGCTCGCGCACCGGCTTCTCCGACAGCCCGAAGCCGATCATGTCCGGCACGATCACCCGAAATCCGGCGGCAACCAGCGGCGGAATGATGTCGCGGTAGAGAAAACCCCAGGTCGGATTGCCGTGCAGCAGCACGATCGGCTCTCCCGAAGGGTCACCCTCGTCGACGTAATGCATCCGCCAGCCATTGACCGTGGCAAAGCGCGGCCGATAAGGCCAGCGGGCACGGATGGCTTCCGGGAGTTGGGGGACGGCGATGGCGCTGGTCATTGTCGGCGGGTCCCGATTTGACGGATCCAAGTGTCACATCCACCCTAACGATCTTTGCGACGTTTGCACCCGGATTTCAACCTTCCCACGTCAACGCGAGTCGAAGGCAGGGACGGAAAGCGCCGTTACAGCGGAGCGCTCAGGAACGAGCCACCATCCGCCCTGCGGTCACGAGCCCGAACGCCGCGCCAAACTGCGGCGCCGGCATCGGTTTGCCGAACAGGTACCCTTGACCCTCGTTACAGCCTTGGCACAGCAGGCTATCGCGTTCGGGTTCCCGCTCGATGCCCTCGGCG
>CAIUCF010000864.1 GCA_903897565.1 uncultured Rhodospirillales bacterium
GATCGCGATCAAGTCGACCGAGACCTCCGGCAGCAGCCATTGATGAATCGCAGCCGCGGAGAACAGCGCCGTCAGGCCGCAGGTCGGGACCCAGCCCCACCAGTAGCAGATACCCGTCAGTACCGAGAGAATCTCGCTATAGGGCTTGAAGGCGGCCGTGCAGGCGGCAGCGATGCCGCCGACGCGATTGGGAAACATCAAGACCAGTTCGAGCCAACCAGGTGCCGCCGCGTAGCTGAGCAGCAGACCCACGATCAGGAGTGGAATGGCGGCACTACCCTGGCCGGGAATACTGCCCTGCCCCGCGATCAGGGCCGAAATCAGAAAGATACTCTGATTGCTGCCACCCATCGCAAGGGCGCTGGTGCCGACCCAACCGATCGTCCGACGATGTGGCTTGGTCCCGACATCGGCGATCGGCGCTGGCTGATACGCCGCCTCCATCGCATCGGCGTAACGCTGATTGGCAGCCAGTGCGTCGCTGTTCATGTCCGTGATTTCCGCCTGGGCATGCTAGTGCCGATGTGAAGACACACGCCCGCCGCGGCGCGTCATATAGCGGTCGAGGGCAGCCCCGAGACGCTGGATCGTAATCGGCTTGGCCATGTGATCGTCCATGCCGGCGGCGAGACACTTGTTGCGATCCTCGATGGACGCGTTCGCCGTGACGGCGATGATGTAAGTGCCTGCCTGAGGGCCATTGAGCCGGCGGATGGCGCGGGTAGCCGCCAACCCGTCGACGCCGGGCATCATCATGTCCATGAGGACGAGGTCGAACATACCGGTGGCCACTTCCGAAACGGCATCGACACCGTTCTCGACGACCGTCACACGATGGCCGATACGATCGAGTATCGCCATCGCGACCTCCTGGTTGGTCTCGTTGTCGTCGGCGAGGAGGATTCGTAGAGGCACCGGTGCGGGCTGGAGCCCAGCGTCCGGCGCGACCCGCGTCGTCGTCGCAGCGCCGATGAGTTCGACCATTCCCGGATCATTCTTTCGCAGGAGCCCGTGCAAGGCGTGACGCACGGCCTGCTGTGTCAAGGGCTGCTGCAAGATTCCGTCATAGCCCGATGGCGGCCACTGCAGCTGCGTCGCCAGCACCACGAGCGGCCTTGGCGCTCCGGCTGGCAGCGCGGCGATGATCCGGTGCTCCGCACCGTCTGCGCCATCATCGACGATAATCGCCCCGATCCCAGAGTCTGCCGACCTGCCGACGCCTCTAGGAACGGGATCGGTAACAGCGATGCCGCCGAGATTTTCGATATGACGCGTCAGGATTTCGCGGGCGACCGGATTGGCCTGGATGAGCAGCACACGCGTGCCCGGCTCGAACCGCGCAGACACGGCCGCAACCGCCGCCGGATCCCGTTCGAGCGGAATTTCGAACCGGAAATCGCTACCGGCACCAGCGACGCTGGTGACAGTCAGGCTACCGCCAAGCAGTTCCGCCAGCCGATTACAGATAGCCAATCCAAGTCCGGTGCCGCCGAAGCGGCGCGCGATCGAGCCGTCGATCTGGCTGAACCGATTGAATAATCGCGGAAGATCGTCCGGATCGATGCCGATGCCCGTATCACGGACCGAAATCCGCAGCCGCTCGGGACCACCCCCGGCGCCACCGACCACGCCGACATCGACGATGACGCCACCCTTCTCCGTGAACTTCACCGCATTGCCGGTAAGGTTGAGCAGGATTTGACGCATCCGCGCCGGGTCGCAGAGAATTCTCGTCGGAACCTCCGGCGCCAGCACGGCACCGATCACGACGTTCTTGTCGTGCGCCACCGGCGCCATGAGCGCGACGGTTTCCAGGACGAGGGCACCGATATCGGTCGAAACGCTTTCCAGGACCAGGGCGCCCGCTTCGAGTTTCGAGAAATCGAGCACGTCATTGATCAGGTCGAGAAGATGATTGGCGGCGCTCTTGAGTGTCGATGCGTAATGGCCTTGGACATCGCTGAGTCCACTGTCGATCAGCAGGTCGGTCATCCCGATGATCCCGTTCATCGGCGTGCGAATCTCGTGCGACATCGTCGCCAGGAACTCTGATTTCGTCGCCGTATCCTGCTCTGCGGCGAGCCGCGCCGCGGCGGCCTCTTCGGCGATGCGGCGCAGTTCGCCGCTCCGTTGGCGCAGCTTGAATTCATCGGCGACGATCGCCGCCATCGCGGTCAATTGCGCCTGTTTGACACTACCGAAATCGTCACGCGGCTTGGTGTCGATGACGCATAACGTGCCGATCCGGAAACCGTCGTCGGAATGGACCGGTGCACCGGCGTAGAAGCGGATCGACGGACTGTTCGTCACCAAGGGGTTGCTGCGGAAGCGCAGATCCAAGGTCGCATCCGGCACCAGGCAGACGCCGTCGTTCAGGATCGTGTAGGAACAGAAAGCGACCTCCCGCGGGGTTTCACGGACGGGGAGCCCTCGGACCGCCTTGAACCACTGGCGCTCACGATCAACCATCGAGACGACCGCGATCGGCACATCGAAGACCGAAAGCGCAAGGTCGACAATCCGCTCGAACGCTTCCTCAGGCGCCGTATCGAGAATTTCCGTCGCCTTGAGAGCCGAGAGGCGATCCTCCTCGTCTGGAGGCAGGGGAATGGCGAGGTTCGAATTCATGGACGCGATGCAGCTCGCTGTAGACCAGGGATGGAATCGGGAACACCCGATGATACCAAGTTATCGGCTGGCAAAGGCTTAAATCTTCCTAACAATAGTACTTCGAGACCCCCCTCGAGGTCGGCAAGCTTCACGGGTCGATTGCGATTTGCGACTTGCGTCGGAAGGGCTCTTGTCGATCGCCGAGGGGGTCGCCATGATCGCCACCAATGCCGATGACCTTCAAGATTCCGCCGCTCCGTCCGTGGAAGAGCTCGCCTGACCCTGACGCCGGGACGCCCGCGCCGCTTCAACTACCTACGGGCGGCGTCGTTCCGGTGATCGTCAGAAGAAGTGCGCGGGCGCGGCGATCGGCGATCCGAATCCGCGCCGGCGATTTGACCGTTGAACTCGTCGTGCCCGAACGGGCTCGGCTGTCCACGGCGCTCGAATTCCTGGACAGCCGCCGCGACTGGCTGGTCGCGCGCCTCACGATCCTGCCCGAACCGGTCGCCTTCAAAGCGGGTGCGGTGATTCCGGTTCTCGGTCGGGACCGGGTGCTGCAGACGACGCCTCGCCCGCTCCCCGGAGGCGGGCCCTTCCGGCTGTCGGCGACAACCATCGACGTCGCCGGTCGTGACGAGCATATCGCCCGGCGCACACGCGATGGGCTGGTGGCGCTCGCGGGCACGATCCTGCGACCGGCGGCACTCGACTTCGCGGAGCGCGTCGGCCGACGGCCCAGCGCCGTCATGATCGGTAATCCGCGAACGCGCTGGGGCAGTTGCTCGAGCAAGGGGGTGCTCCGCTTTTCCTGGCGCCTCGTCCTGGCGCCCGAACCGGTGCTGCGCTACGTCGCGGCCCATGAAGTCGCGCATCTGCTGCACATGAACCACGGCCCGGCCTTCTGGGCCCTGGTCCAGGCGCTGTATCCGGAATTCGAGCGCGAGCGTGCCTGGTTGAAGCAGCATGGCAGCACGCTCATGCGCTTCGGCTGATACACCGCGTGGCGGGTATCCTAGCGAGTCCCAAAGCCGAGGAAATGCAATGTCCGGTGCCAGACTCCGCCGAGTCCGCCCTGGCGTTGCTCCGATGCGGTGAATGAGCCGTCATTGGCGCCGAGCGGATGGGATGGTGCGCCCTTGAGTGCCGCCAGCATGAAACCATGCCAGATTTCCGCCGGCAGACTCCCGCCCGTGACATGGCGCATCGGCGTGTCATCGTCATTGCCGACCCAGACCCCGGCAACCAGATCGGCGGTATAGCCGACGAAGAGCGCGTCACGGAAATCCGAGGTTGTGCCGGTCTTGCCGGCGGCCGGGCGACCGATCGCCGCCGCGCGCCCGGTGCCATGGTCGATCACCCCTTCCAGCATCCGCGTCAGCTTGTCTACGGCATCGGAATTCGCGACCTGCTCGTCGCCGGTGCCGAGACGGCGGAACAGGACGTTGCCGCTGGCGTCTTCGACCGATTCGACGCCGAACGGCAGGGCGCTGGCCCCGCCATTCGCGAACACGGCATAGGCGGACGTCAGTTCGAGCAGGGTGACGTCACCGGTGCCGAGCGCAAGGCTACGATCGGGATTCAGCGTTGACGCAATGCCGAGGTCATGGGCCGTGGCGATCACGTTCGCGATCCCGACCCGGTCGGCGACCTGAGCCGCCACGGTGTTCAGTGAATACGCGAGCGCCTCGGCCATCGTGACGTCACCACGATAGCCGGGCTCGAAATCATGGGGTTGCCAGCCGCCGATGCTGACGGGCCCGTCGAAGAAGACAGAGTTCGGTTGATAGCCCCGCTGCAGCGCCGTCAGATAGACGATGGACTTGAAGGCGGATCCCGGCGGACGATGGGCCTGGGTCGCACGATTGAACGGGCTTTCACCGTAATCCCGGCCTCCGACCATCGCCTTGACCGCACCGTCCGGGGCCATCGCCACGAGCGCCGCCTGCCCGGCATGAAGTCGCGCCGAGTCGCGCACCATGACCCGCCCGACTGCCGCCTCTGCCGCAGCCTGGAGGCGCGAATCCAAAGTCGTCGTAATGGTGATGTCACCGTGATAACCGGCATCGGCGACCTCGTCCTGAATCCAGTCGGCGAAATAGCGCGCCCCCGAATGCATCACCGGCGCCATCGCCAGGCTCCGCAATTCGAGCGCGGCGCGACCGGCCGCGCTGGGCGAAAGCAGCCCGGCATCGACCATGTTGGCCAGCACCTGGCGCGCCCGCGCCCGCGCCATCGCCGGATCGTTAATCGGGCTGAATCGGGTCGGCGCCCGCGGCAGACCGGCGAGAACGGCACTCTCGGCGAGGTCGACGTCACGAGCCGACTTGCCGAAATAGCGCCGCGCCGCGGCATCGACGCCATAGGCGCTGGCGCCGAAATAGATGCGATTGAGATAGGTCTCGAGGATCTGCTCCTTGCTGTAATGCCGCTCCAGCCAGATCGCGAGCGCGATCTCCTGGAACTTGCGGGTCACCGTGCGATCGGGCGTCAGGAACACATTCTTCGCCAATTGCTGCGTGATCGTGCTGCCGCCCTGGACGACGGCGCCGCTCTTGAGATCGACCCACGCCGCCCGGGCGAGCCCCGTGGGATCGATGCCGTGGTGGCTGTAGAATCGCCGGTCTTCGGTCGCGATCACGGCGTCGACCAGCGATTTCGGCAGGTCGCGAAGATGAAGGTTGTCGCCACGGGCATTGCCGAAGGTCGCGATGACACTGCGATCATCAGCGCGAATCGTGACCGAGTCGCGATGGTCGAAGCGCATCCAAGAATCGGTATCCGGCAGTCCCCGCATGATGTAGGCGGTCATTCCGGCCGCGAACACACCGATCCAGACCAGCCCGACCAGAGCCCAGCGCGCCAGAAACCATGCGACCGAACGTGGCCGTTCCGGCTCCCCCGGCGGGCCTTTCGCCCGCGGCTTCCGTGTCCGCCCCGCCCGCGCCGACAATTTCGCGCGCTCCGCCGACAAATCCCTGTGAAACGACCCGCGCATATCCCTCGCGCCCAAATGACCCCGGGAACGCGGCAACGTTCCCGCCAAATCCTGCCTATTACCATAGTTATGACACGCTCGATGCCAGGATCATTGCCCCGCAACTGTGGCCGGATTAGGGTCGCCGCCGTCGGCCCGACCCATCGGCCCGAGCAGGTCGCCGGCACGTCAAAGTGCGCGACGCCCTGCGTGACCCAGCGTTTCCCGGAGCTATGACCACAGATCGTTTACCGCTGGAAGTAGGACCCGACGCGACCCTCCCGGATGGCGTGGCGACGACGCATGCGCGGCTGTCCGAGGATAAGCGCGCGGCCCGGCGGCGCTGGACGATCGCCATCGGGCTGTCGGTCGCCATCAATATCATTCTGATCGCGGCGATCATCCTGACCCTGCCACCGCTGCCGATCGTGGTGCCGGCAC
>CAIUCF010000865.1 GCA_903897565.1 uncultured Rhodospirillales bacterium
ACATCGAGCTTGATGGCGATGCTGCGGCCGGTGACGCTCAGCAGCGTGTCGAGACGGGCGACTTGGACGTCGACGCTGTGGGTCGCGCCTTGTGCGAACGGCATGATTCCGTCTTCGAATGATTCGAGGCTGCTCTGGCCGCTCGAGAGGTGTTCCTTGTCACGCTGCAGGTAAAACGTGGCGCTGCCCTCGCGATCGCTGACCGCCTCGGTGCGCACGGTGATCCTGTCGTCCAATCCATTGAGAAAGATATTGGCCGCGAACTGATTGCGGTTCATCGGATCGGGCTCGAAGCAGGTGATGTCGCGGCATCCGGTTCGGAGCGCGACGGCGAGTGCGTAGACGCCGATATTCGCACCGATATCGAGGAACAGGTCGCACCGCCGTTCCGTGATCGCCTGACACAGGCTGTCGAGGCCCTCGCGCTCGAAGACGCCGTCACGCAGGATCCGCTGATCGATGTAGTTCCGGCCATCGAGCAGATATCGCGCCCCGTAGGTGCCGGAATATAGGATCGGCCCGGGGAAACGGAAAGAAAGAAACCGGATAAGTGATTTCCTGCCACGCCGGAAGGGGTATAGCGATAAAAAAAGGCCCTTGATATATCCAGAGATCATCTAAAATCTTGTCCAATTTATTTCTGACAATATTTAATCGTGCCACGGATTGTCAACGAATCCGCTCTCGAGGCGTTTCGACTGTATCGCGACTTGGCGCCGACAGCGCCCGTCCGGCGATGGCGCCCCATTCGGCCAATACTTCCGGGTCGGTCTCATCCGCGGGCGCGGTCCTACCGACCAGTCGTTCCGGCGCGAGCCGGGCCAGCGCCCAGATCGCCATGCCACGGACGAGGCCCGACGCGTCGTCTAGCCGATCGAGGACCGAGTCGACGAGGCTGAGGTCGCCGGAATTGCCGATCGCGATCAGCACGTTGCGGACGAAGCGAGCGCGCCCGATCCGCTTGACCGGGGAGCCCGAGAACAGCGCGCGGAAGCTCGCATCGTCAAGGCCGGCGAGCCGACCGAGCCGCGGGGGCGACAGCGCGGCGCGCGGCAGGAAGCTCGGCTCCGCGGTCGCCTGCGCGAATTTGTTCCAGGGACAGACGGCGAGACAGTCGTCGCAGCCATAAATGCGGTTGCCGATCGCCTCACGGAATTCCCGGGCGATCTGGCCGTGATGCTCGATCGTCAAATAGGAAATGCAGCGCGTCGCATCGAGTCGGTAGGGCGCCGGAAAGGCCTGGGTCGGGCAGATGCTCAGGCAGCGGCGGCAGCCGCCGCAATGGTCGGTCTCGGGCGGGTCGGGCGGCAGGTCGAGGGCCAGATAGATCTCGCCGAGCAGCAGCCAGGAGCCGAAATCGCGGGAGACCAGGTTGGTGTGCTTGCCCTGCCAGCCGAGTCCGGCATTCTGACCGAGCGGTTTTTCCATCACCGGGGCGGTATCGACGAAGACCTTGAGTTCGGCGCCGGTGGTCGCGTGCAGCCAGCGCGCCAGCGCCTTCAGCCGCTTCTTGATGAGGTCGTGATAATCCTTGCCTTGGGCATAGACCGAGATTGTGCCCTCGGACTTGCGATCGAGCGCGGCCAGGGGCGACTCCGCCGGGCCGTAATTGGTGCCGAGCACGATGACGCTGCTGGTCTCGGGCCACAGGCCTTGGGGGCTGGCCCGCTTTTCCGGCTCGCGGGCGAGCCAGGCCATGCCGCCGTGATAATCGGAGTCGAGGAAGGCTGCGAGGCGCTCGCCCTGCCGGGAATCCACGAGGGCCGGTGCGAAGCCGACGCTGTCGAAGCCGAGCGCGAGCGCCCGGCTGCGGATTTCCGCCTTGAGCTTAGCCGCGTCCACGATATGGAGCGACGCCCTGATCGGGCAGCCAGAGGCCCTCGGGCGGCGCACCCGTCTGATAGAAGACGTCGATCGGAATGCCGCCGCGCGGATACCAGTAGCCGCCGATCCGCAGCCATTGCGGTGCGATCTCGGTGACCAGGCGCCTGGCGATGCCGACCGTGCACGCCTCGTGGAAGCCGCCGTGATTGCGGAAACTGGTGAGGTACAGCTTCAGCGACTTGCTCTCGACGAGATAGGGGCCGGGCACGTAGTCGATCACCAGATGGGCGAAATCGGGCTGGCCGGTCATCGGGCAGAGCGAGGTGAATTCCGGACAGACGAAGCGGACGAGATAGTTCGTGCCACGCTCCGGGTTCGCGACCTTCTCGATG
>CAIUCF010000866.1 GCA_903897565.1 uncultured Rhodospirillales bacterium
CGACCTTGGTCGAGCAGCCGCTCGTCGACATCCCCTGCGGTCTCGCCTCGATCAGCAAGGGCGGCCTCGATGCCACCACCCGCGCGCTGGCGATCGAATATGCCAAGCGGGGCATCCGGGTGAACGCGGTCGCGCCCGGCGTCATCAAGACGCCGATGCACGGGCCGGAGCTTCATGAATTCCTCGACGGCCTGCACCCGATCGGCCGCATGGGCGAGATCAGCGAGGTCGTCGACGCCGTGCTCTATCTCGAACGCGCCGGCTTCGTCACCGGCGAGACGCTGAACGTCGATGGCGGCCAGCACGCCGGCCGCTGGTGACGCTCACCAGGATCCGAGATGCGGAGCGAGCGTCAGCAGCAGCGCCACCGCCAGGATGACCTGGCAGACAAAGCTGCCCGACGTGCCGACGAAACGGAACAGGTTGGGTCCGCGCGGCTGCGCCGGTGACAAGCCGAAGGCTTGCATGAGCCGGCAGAGGAAGAAGGCCGGCCCGAGGCAGCCGACGATCAGGGGATGAACCCGGGTCAGCTCGACGAGCAGGAGCAGGATCAGGAAGATCGGCGCGTTCTCGGCGAGGTTGCCATGCATGCGGATGCGCTGGTTGAGCTCGTAATTGCCGCCATCGCCCAGCGAAACGCTGTTCTTCTGGCGCGCGGCGATGACGTAGCCGGCGAGGAATACCTGCAGAAGCCCGAGCAACGCCGCGGTGATCCCGGTCACGATTGGAAAGCTGTAGACGGCCACGGTATTGCCCCGCTTGTTGGTTTATTCATACCGCTGTACCAAGAATCCCGAACCGACGCCACGGGCGCGGTTCCGCATCGGGGCTTTTCGCCGGCAAGGCGGGATGCTAGGTGATAGGCCTCACCCCTGAGGACGTGGTGGAACTGGTAGACACATCAGACTTAAAATCTGACGGCTTCGGTCTTGCGGGTTCGATTCCCGCCGTCCTCACCAAGCCACGAACACCGGAATATCGTCGATGATCCCCCGTTACAGCCGCCCCGACATGGTCGCCATCTGGACCCCCGAGAACCGTTTCCGGATCTGGTTCGAGATCGAGGCCCATGCCTGCGACGCCCAGGCCGAACTCGGCATCATCCCCAAGGAAGCCGCCAAGGCGATCTGGGAGCGCGCCGGCTGGGAGATCGAGCGGATCGACGCGATCGAGCGCGAGACCAAGCACGACGTCATCGCCTTCCTCACCAACCTCGCCGAGCATGTCGGCGAGGAGGCGCGCTTCGTCCATCAGGGCATGACCTCGAGCGACGTGCTCGACACCTGCCTCGCGGTCCAGCTCAAGCAGGCCGCCGATATCCTGCTGACCGATCTCGACCAACTGCTGGCCGCCCTGAAGCGGCGCGCGCTCGAGCACAAATACTCGATCACCGTCGGCCGCAGCCACGGCATCCATGCCGAGCCGACCACCTTCGGCGTCAAGCTCGCCGGCTACTACGCCGAGTTCGCCCGCAACAAGAAGCGCCTCCAGGACGCCCGCGCCGAGATCGCGACCTGCGCGATTTCCGGCGCCGTCGGCACCTTCGCCCAGATCGACCCCTATGTTGAGGAATATGTCGCGGGCAAGCTCGGGTTGACGCCGGAGCCGGTCTCGACCCAGGTGATCCCGCGCGATCGACATGCCCAGTTCTTCGCGGTTCTCGGCGTCATCGCCTCCTCGATCGAGCGTCTGGCGACCGAGATCCGCCATCTCCAGCGCACCGAGGTCCGCGAGGCCGAGGAATATTTCTCGCCCGGCCAGAAGGGCTCCTCGGCGATGCCGCACAAGCGCAACCCGGTGCTGACCGAGAACCTGACCGGCATCGCCCGCGTCGTCCGCGGCGCCGTGATCCCGTTCATGGAGAATGTCGCGCTGTGGCATGAGCGCGACATCTCG
>CAIUCF010000867.1 GCA_903897565.1 uncultured Rhodospirillales bacterium
AGCGGCCAGTTCTCGGCATCGTGATAGCGCAGGAACGCCTTGTGCAGCCGCCGCTGACGGATACCCTTCGCGGTAAAGACCTCCTCGCCATTCTCGCGGCGGATCGGCTTCAGCGGGTTGCGGTCGGTATGATACATCGTCGCCGAGAGCGACATCGGCGACGGCAGGAAGGTCTGGACCTGGTCGGCGCGCAGTTTGTTGCGCTTGAGCCAGAGCGCGAGGTTCATCATGTCCTCGTCGGTCGTCCCGGGATGCGCGGCGATGAAATACGGGATCAGGTAGAGTTCCTTGCCCGCCTCCTTGGCGAAGCGGTCGAACATCTGCTTGAACTTGTCGTAGCTGCCCATCCCCGGCTTCATCATCATCGCCAGCGGGCCGGGCTCGGTATGCTCGGGCGCGATCTTGAGATAGCCGCCGACGTGGTGGGTGACCAGTTCCTTCACATAGGCCGGGCTGCGCACCGCGAGGTCGTAGCGCAGGCCCGAAGCAATATGGATCTTCTTCACGCCCTTGATCGCGCGCGCCTTCTGGTAAAGCTTGATCAGCGGGTCGTGATTGGTGTCGAGGTTCTTGCAGATATCCGGGAACACGCAGGACGGCCGGCGGCAGACCTCCTCGATCTTGGGATCCTTGCAGGCCAGCCGGTACATGTTGGCGGTCGGCCCGCCCATGTCGGAGATGATGCCCGTGAAGCCGGGGACCTTGTCGCGAATTTCGCCGATCTCGCGCAGGATCGATTCCTCCGACCGGCTCTGGATGATGCGGCCTTCGTGCTCGGTGATCGAACAGAACGAGCAGCCGCCGAAGCAGCCGCGCATGATGTTGACCGAGAAGCGGATCATCTCCCAGGCCGGGATCTTGGCGTCGCCATAGCTCGGATGCGGTGCCCGCGCGTAGGGCAGATCGTAAACCCCGTCCATCTCCGGCGTGGTCAGCGGAATCGGCGGCGCCTCGAGCCAGACTTCCTTGTCGCCGTGGCGCTGCACCAGCGCCCGGGCATTCCCGGGATTGCTCTCCTGATGGAGAATCCGCGAAGCATGGGCGTAGAGGATTTTGTCGTCGCGCACCGCTTCGAACGCCGGCAGACGGACGACGGTCGACTCGATCGGCGGGCGGAACCGGCGATCGGGAACGGCATCCGGCTCGGCGATAGGCGTCTCGTCGACCAGGGTCGGCTCGATCACCGTCCAGCCCTCGGGCACGGCGTCTCTTAGGTAAGCAGTGCCGCGAATTCCGGTCATCTCGCGCGGCTGCTCGCCCTTGGCTGCGCGATGCGCGATCTCGACGATCGCGCGCTCGGCATTGCCATAGACCAGCAGATCGGCGCGACTGTCGAGCAGCACCGAGCGGCGCACCTTCTCGGACCAGTGATCATACTGCGCGATCCGGCGCAGCGAGGCCTCGATGCCGCCGATCACGATCGGGGTGTCCTTGAAGGCTTCGCGGCAACGCTGGCTGTAGACGATGACCGCGCGGTCCGGCCGCTTCCCCGGCGCGCCACCCGGCGTGTAGCTGTCGTCGTGGCGGATGCGGCGGTCGGCCGTATAGTGGTTGACCATCGAGTCCATGTTGCCGGCGGCGACGCCGAAGAACAGGTTCGGCTTGCCGAGCACGGTGAAGGCGTCGGGGCTGGTCCAATCGGGCTGGGCGATGATGCCGACGCGGAAGCCTTGCGCCTCCCACAGCCGCCCGATGATCGCCATGCCGAAGCTGGGATGATCGATATAGGCGTCGCCGGTGACGACGATGATGTCGCAGGAGTCCCAGCCGAGCGCATCCATCTCCGCCCGGCTCATCGGCAGGAACGGCGCCGGCCCCAGGCGGTGGGCCCAGAAGCGCTTGTAGGAGAACAGATTTTTTGCGGCGTTCATGCTGACCTTCGGGCGACGAGGCGGGAACTCGCCAGTTGCATCCACAGGTGACGGCTGCGGCTCATTGGCACAAGTGCCAATTCGGCAGGGGCGGCATCCGCCAGGGAATCAGAAGTTTCACTAGAGGAAACTTAGTTTGCTCAAATTCTGCGCGTCATTAGCTTGAAAATGGCGCTTGCCTAGGCAAACTCTTCGCCTTGACTTCCCCATTCCTTTGCGACGATCGGATCTGCGCGAATTTTCGTCAATTCTTCGCTCGGCACGATTATTGCGTTTCAACTTTGTTAATTAGAAGGAAATAAGCGCCCGGGACCATTCGCTTCATATTCATATCTCCGGAGAAGATTTATGGCCGAACTACGTAAGGATAATCTCACATTCTTTGAGGTGCTCGGCCAGTCGGTCGCGAGCGTCGCCCCCACCTTTACCCCCGCACTCGGCGTCGCCGTCGTCGCCGGCATGGCCGGCTCAGCGGCGTGGCTCGTCTATCTCTGCGCCCTCGTCGGCATGCTGGTCGTCGCCTTGAATATCGGTGAACTGGCCAAGCGCATCCCCGCCACGGGCTCTTTCCT
>CAIUCF010000868.1 GCA_903897565.1 uncultured Rhodospirillales bacterium
CCAGATGCCGTCCGCGCCGGTCGGGCCCTTGGCGGTGACGCTGATGCCGGTGATGTCGAGCGTCTCGCCGGAAGTCTCGATCAGTCCGCCATGGGTCGTCCCCGCCGCGCTGATCGCCGCCGCGACCTGGGTTTTGCCCTCCGACCACACCGAAACCGTGCCGCCCGCACCCTGCCCGCCGTTCGCGGTCAGAGTTGCACCCCTGGTGATTGCGACGCTGCCGGCTCGGGCGAGCGGACCCGAACCATCGAAGCCGCCGCCGACCGCGATGGTCCCGCCGCTCGCCCCGCTTGTGGAGAGGCTCGCCGTCGATTCGAGTTGCACTGCCGCGGCGGTAATCTGGATCGTGCCGCCGGGGGCGGTCTTCGACGAGGCTTCGAGCGCGCCCGAGACATTGGTCGTGCCCGAGCCGCCGTCGAGATCGATCTCGCCGCCCTTGGCGTTGATCGCGCTCGCGATCACGACGCCCGACATGTTGATGGCGTTGTCGACCACCGTCTTGGCCGCCGCGGCCGTCAGCAGCACCGTGCCGCCGGGGGTGGTGATCGTGCCCGAGTTGCTCACCGCCGCGCTCAGCGCCTCGCCGGCCTGGTCCTTGGCCATCGCGGTGACCGAACCGCCGACGGCGAAGCTGATCAGGCCGTCGCCGTAGAAATCCAGGGTCGCGATCGTGCCCGACGCCAGCACGACCCGGCCCAGCCGGGCGGCGATGACGCCGTTGTTCGCGACACCGGGTGCCACCAGCCCGGCGAGGCCTTCCTGGCCGATCGAGATCGAACCGTCATTGACGATACCGGCGTCCGGTTTGCCGGCCTGATCGAGCATCAGCGCGCCGCCCTTGGCGAAGGCCTGGAGCGCGGCCTGCGAGGCGGTCGCGGTCGAGGCGACGATCGAGGCGACGTCGACATGGGAGCCGGGGCCGAACCAGATGCCGTTGGGGTTGGCCAGCACGACCTGGCCGTTCGACTTCAGGTTGCCGAAGATGCTCGACGGGTCGGCGCCGACGACCTGGTTGAGGGTCAGCGAGCTGGCATTCGGCTGGTTGATGGTGACGGTGTTGCCGGCCCCGATCGAGAAGCTCTGCCAGTTGATGGCGGTGCGGTCCGTCGCGGTGGTGACGTCGAGGCTGCCGGGGATGTTGGACTTGATGGTCGCTGCACCGACCACGACCGTGCCGCCCTGCGGCAGCACCGGGGTGTCGGCGCGGGCGGTGATGGGGACAGCGGCGAGAGGCAGCAATGCGACGCACAGGTGCAGCGCCGTGGTCGCGTGGAGGTCGCCCATAAACCGTACGAAATGAAGGCGCCGTCGCATGATGACCCGGGAGAAGTTGCGTGCGGCTCGCCTCCGACCCGAAGGACTCGAGGGCACCCAAGAAGTCTGCTACTTATGCGCTAAAATTCCGCGGTCGTCGAAGGGGTTTTCGCGCGACCCCCGAAATTACCGCTTGTCATCGATCCGTCACCGCACCCCTTGGATCGCGCGCCGGAAGCTTGTACGGTGCGCGCCATTGTGAACCACGCGAATCGATCGACTGCACATGGCTGAAAAGGTTGCCCTGATCACCGGGGTCACGGGTCAGGACGGCGCCTATCTGACCCGGCTGCTGCTCGACAAGGGCTATATCGTCCACGGCGTGCGGCGGCGGTCTTCGTCGTTCAATACCGCCCGACTCGACGCGCTGTATCACGATCCGCACGAAGATGGCGTCCGCTTCTTCCTGCATTACGGCGATATGACCGACTCGACCAACCTGATCCGCCTGGTCCAGGAAACCCAGCCGACCGAGATCTATAATCTCGCGGCGCAGAGCCATGTCGCGGTCAGCTTCGAGACGCCGGAATACACCGCCAACGCCGACGCCGTCGGCGTGCTCCGCATGCTGGAGGCGGTGCGGATCCTGAAGATGGAGGACCGCGTCCGCTTCTACCAGGCTTCGACTTCGGAGCTCTATGGCCTCGTCCAGGAAACGCCGCAGCGCGAGACCACGCCGTTCTACCCGCGCAGCCCCTACGCCGCCGCGAAGCTCTACGGCTACTGGATCACCGTTAATTACCGCGAGGCCTACGGCCTGCACGCGTCGAACGGCATCCTGTTCAATCATGAAGGGCCGACCCGGGGTGAGACCTTCGTCACCCGCAAGATCACCCGCGCGGTTGCCGCGATCACGCTCGGCCAGCAGAGCACGCTCTATCTCGGCAATCTCGACGCCAAGCGCGATTGGGGCCATGCCCGTGATTACGTCGAGGGCATGTGGCGGATCCTCCAGCAGCCCAAGGGCGACGACTATGTGCTGGCGACGGGCGAGACGCACAGCGTGCGGGAATTCATCGAGCTCGCCTTCGCCACCGCCGGGCGGCAGATCGTCTGGTCGGGCGCCGGGGTCGACGAGATCGGCCGCGACGGTGCGACCGGCGTAGTCCTGGTCAAGATCGACCCACGATATTTCCGCCCGACCGAAGTCGATCTCTTGCTCGGCGACCCGACCAAGGC
>CAIUCF010000869.1 GCA_903897565.1 uncultured Rhodospirillales bacterium
CAGGGGCCTGACCAACATGCTCGACGATCTTGAACGCGGTAAGGGCAAGCTTTCGGTCAAGATGATCGACGCTGAGGCCTTCAAACTCGGCGAGACGATCGCTGTGACGCCGGGAAAGGTCGTGTTCCAGAATCCGCTGTTCCAGCTGATCCAGTATACGCCGACGACGGAGAAGGTCCGGCGTCGGCCGCTGCTGATCATCCCGCCCTGGATCAACAAGTTCTACATCCTCGACCTCAAGCCCAAGAACAGCTTCATCCGCTGGGCGGTGGCGCAAGGTCACACCGTGTTCGTGATGTCCTGGGTCAATCCCGACGAGAGCCTCGGCGAGAAGAACTTCGAGGACTACATGCACGAGGGCCCGCTCGCCGCCCTCGACGCCATCAAGCTCGCGACCGGCGAGGCCGAGGTCAATGCCATCGGCTACTGCATCGGCGGCACTTTGCTCGCGACCATGCTGGCCTATATGGCCAAGACCAACGACACCCGGATCAAGAGCGCGACCTATTTCACGACGATGGTCGACTTCACCGAGGCCGGCGAGCTCTCGGTGTTCATCGACGAGGAGCAGATCCAGTCGATCGAGGCGAAGATGCGCGACCGCGGCTTCCTCGAAGGCGCCGACATGGCGCAGACCTTCAACATGCTGCGCGCCAACGACCTGATCTGGTCCTTCGTCGTCAACAACTACCTGCTCGGCAAGGAGCCCTTCCCGTTCGACCTGCTGTACTGGAACAGCGATTCGACGCGCATGCCCTACGCCATGCACAGCTACTACCTGCGCAACATGTACCAGGAGAACCGCCTGATCGAGCCGGGCGGCATCACCGTCAGCGGCGTGCCGATCGATCTCCAGGCGATCAAGACGCCGACCTATATCCTCTCGACCAAGGAGGATCACATCGCACCATGGAAATCGACCTATTCGGCGACCCAGCTCTATCAGGGTCCGGTGCGGTTCTGCCTCGCCGGATCAGGGCATATCGCCGGCGTCATCAACCCGCCCGAGGCCAATAAATACGCCTATTGGACCAACGGCAAACTGCCCAAGGCGCCGGACCAGTGGTTCCACGGCGCCACGCAGACGCCGGGGTCGTGGTGGCATGACTGGGACAAGTGGGTGGCCAAGCATGCCGGCGGCCAGGTCGCCGCCCGCCAGCCTGGCGACGCGGCGCTCGAGGTCATCGAGGACGCACCGGGCAGCTACGTCCGCACCCGCCTCGTCTGACACCTGACCAGGGGACGTTGCCGCGATGATCGAGCTCTATTACTGGCCCACTCCCAATGGCCACAAGATCACGATCTTCTTGGAAGAAGCGGCGCTCGCCTACGAGATCAGGCCGGTCAATATCAGCAAAGGCGAGCAGTTCCAGGCGGAATTTCTCAAGATTTCACCGAACAACCGCATGCCGGCGATCGTCGACCGCGATCCGGCCGATGGCGGTGCCGCGATATCGGTGTTCGAGTCGGGCGCCATCCTCGAATATCTCGCCGACAAATCGGGGCAGTTCCTGCCGAAGGACACGCGGGGACGCTTCGAGGTCCTGCAATGGTTGTACTGGCAAATGGGCGGGCTCGGGCCCATGGCTGGACAGAACCATCACTTCTCTGCCTATGCGCCCGAGAAGCTCCCCTATGCGATCCGGCGCTACGTCAACGAGACGGCCCGGCTCTATGGCGTACTCAACAAGCGCCTTGCCGATCGCGAATATATCGCCGGGGCCTATTCGATCGCGGACATGGCCAGCTATCCCTGGATCGTCCCGCATGAGCGCCAAGGCCAGGATCTCGACAATTTCCCGCATCTGAAACGCTGGTTCCAGGCGATCGCGAGCCGGCCTGCCGTGATCAGGGCTTATGCCCGCGGCAAGGAAATCAGCGGCGGCGTGCCCGTGGTAACGGAAGAATCGCGCAAAATCCTGTTCGGTCAGGACGCCTCAACGGTCAAATAGCGCGACGACATCCGTCAGCTTCGGCACGACCCAGTGTCCATGGCTGCGGGTCACCGAAGCGGCATCCTCGTCGAACAGCACCAGATTGGCGATTCCTGCCCCCGCGGCGGCCTCGAGATCGCGCATTTTGTCGCCGACTGCCCAGCTCCGGGCCGGATCGAGCCCGAGATCGGCGATCGCCTGGCGCATCATGCCCGGGTGCGGCTTGCGCCAGTCATTCTCCCGGCGATAGACCCCGATCCCTTCGGTCGGATGGTCGGGGCAGAAATACACGGCGTCGAACACTGTCCCTGCCTGCGCTGCGACGACATGGCCGATCTCCTCCATCAGACGATGGAAGTCTGCTTCGCTGAAATAGCCACGCCCGATCCCGGATTGGTTGGTCGCCACCACGATGGCGAAATCGCGGGCGCGGGCCGCCCGCAACAGGTCGAAGATACCGGGGACGAACCGGCAGTCCTCGATCCTGTGGACGAAGCCTGTATCGACGTTGATGACGCCGTCGCGGTCGAGGATCAGCCCGGCCCGCGCGCCGCTCATGCCCCGACCTTGGCCCTGCCCTTGACGAGATCGTCGACGACGCCGGGATCGGCGAGCGTGCTGGTATCGCCGAGCGAGTCGGTTTCGTTCGCCGCAATCTTGCGCAGGATACGCCGCATGATCTTGCCGGAGCGCGTCTTCGGTAGCCCTGGCGCCCAGTGGATGGCATCCGGCGTCGCGATCGGGCCGATCTCGTGGCGCACCCAGGCGATCAGTTCCTTGCGCAACGCCTCCGTCGGCTCGGCTTCGGCGATCAGGGTGACATAGGCATAGATGCCCTGGCCCTTGATGTCGTGGGGGAAGCCGACTACGGCCGCTTCTGCGACCTTGGGATGGAGCACCAGCGCGCTCTCGACCTCGGCGGTGCCGAGGCGATGGCCGGAGACATTGATGACGTCGTCGACGCGACCGGTGATCCAGTAATAGCCGTCCTCGTCGCGGCGGCAGCCATCGCCGGTAAAGTAAGACCCCGGATAGGCCGAGAAATAGGTCTCGATGAAGCGCTTGTGGTCGCGGAAGATCGTCCGCGCCTGGCCGGGCCAGGAATCGGTGATGCAGAGATTGCCCTCGGCCGCGCCGTCGAGCACCTCGCCGCCGGCATCGACGACACTCGGCTGCACGCCGAAGAACGGCAGGGTCGCCGAGCCCGGCTTCAGGGCCGTGGCGCCGGGCAGCGGCGAGATCAAAATACCGCCGGTCTCTGTCTGCCACCATGTGTCGACCACCGGGCAGCGCTTGTCGCCGACATTCTCCCAATACCAGCGCCAGGCCTCGGGATTGATCGGCTCACCGACCGAGCCGAGCAGGCGCAACGACTTGCGGCTGGTCTTCTTGACCGGCTCGATACCGTCGCGCATCAGGGCGCGGATCGCGGTCGGCGCGGTATAGAAGATATTGACCTTGTGCTTGTCGATGACCTGCCAGAAGCGCGAGACGTCCGGATAGTTCGGCACGCCTTCGAACATCAGGGTGGTCGCGCCATTGGCGAGCGGGCCATAGAGAATATAGCTGTGACCGGTCACCCAGCCGACATCGGCGGTACACCAATAGACGTCGCCCTTGCGGTAATCGAAGATCGTACGATGGGTGAAGGCGGCGTAGACGAGATAGCCGGCGGTCGTATGCATCAGCCCCTTGGGCTTGCCAGTGGACCCCGAGGTATAGAGGATGAACAGCGGGTCCTCGGCGTTCATCGGCTCGGGCGGGCATTCCGGGAGCACCTCCGCCATCGCGTCATGGTACCAGACGTCGCGAGCGTCGGACCAATTGACCCGGCCAGCCGTGCGGCGGACGACGATTACCGTGTCGACATCCGGGCACTGCTGCAGCGCCTCGTCGACATTGGCTTTCAGCGGCACCGAGCGGCCGCCGCGAACGCCCTCGTCCGCGGTGATCACGATCCGGCTGTCGGCGTCCTGGATGCGGCCGGCGAGGCTGTCGGGGGAGAAGCCGCCGAACACCACCGAATGGACCGCGCCGATCCGCGCGCAGGCGAGCATCGCGAAGGCCGCCTCGGGGATCATCGGCAAATAGATCGTGACGCGGTCGCCGCGCTTGACGCCGCGCTTCTTCAGCACATTGGCGAAGCGGCAGACCTGCTCCTTGAGTTCGAGATAGGAGATCGTCCGCGACTTTTCCGGATCGTCGCCTTCCCAGATGATGGCAATGGTATCGGGTTGGGTCGCGGCGTGACGATCGACGCAATTGACGCTGACATTAAGCTGGCCGTCTTCGTACCAGCGAATCGCGACGTCGCCCGTGAAACTGGTGTTCTTGACCTTGGTGAACGGCTTGATCCAGTCGATGATCTTGCCCTGCTCCGCCCAGAACATGTCAGGCTGCTCCACCGACTGCCGGTACATGCGGGCATAAGTGTCGGCGTCGATCGTGCCTTCGCGGGCAAAGCCGAGCGGCACCGGGATCAGGGAAGTGTCAGTCATGCCAAGTTCTCCTCCGGGGCGCGACAGGTCCGCGCCCGTGAACACTTATGATTTTGTCGATGCCACCCTGTGGGTGAGCGGCTTTTGCTGGAACCTACCGCACTGGGGCGTTGCTCGCCAAGCCTCGCAGCGCGGCAGCGATGCTTTCCGGCTTAGCCCTCGACCTTCGCCATATCCAGCAGCACTGCCCATTCCGCGGCGCTTACCGGCACGACGGAGAGGCGGGATTGCCGGACCAGCGCCAGATCGGCGAGGCGCGGCTCGGCCTTGATGGCTTGCAGCGTCACGGGATGGGGGACGGGATACAGCGGGCCGATATCGACCATGACGAAACGTCCGGATTCGTCGCTCGGATCGGGATAGGCCTCGCGCAGGATTTCGGCGACGCCGACAATCTCCAGCCCTTCGTTGGAGTGATAGATGAAGGCCTGATCGCCGACCTTCATGGCCTTGAGATTATTGGCCGCCTGATAGTTGCGAACGCCGTCCCAATGAGTCCGCCCGTCCTCGACGAGCCTGCTCCACGAATACTTGAAAGGCTCGGACTTCAGCAGCCAGTAATGCATCGTCGTCTCCGCCCTCCCGTCTCTACAGCCCCATCACGGGCAGGTTCTGCATCGTCACCCGGAACGGCGTAAGCGTCATCGACACGAACAGGCCCGCCTTGAAAAACGGGTCGGCTTTGGCCATCGCCTCGGCCTCTGCGAGGTCGGCCGCCTCGAACACCACCAGACTGCCGACGGGCGTCTTGCCGTCGGCCGCCAGATAGGGGCCGGCGAACGCCAGTTTCGAGCCCAACTGCTTCATGTGCTCGAGATGTTCGGGGCGGATCGACGCCCGCAGAGTCCCGGCATCGAGCCGATCAGTGGCAGACATGGCGAACAGCATCGTTTCTCTCCTAGCGGGTTTTTCAATCTTCTAGCGGAATGGAGGCAACGCGGCGACCGGAAATCACGGCTTTTCGTGCTCGGTCTTGAACGGTCGCGCCAGCAGGCTGCGGATGGCGTCATCGATGGCGATCCGCCCCGCCAGAATCGCGTCGACAGCGTTGACGATCGGCATATCGACACCGAGCATGGCCGCCAGTTCGCTCACCGCCCGCGCGCTCGGAACGCCCTCGGCCACTGAATGACGTTCCGCCAGGACGGCGGCAAGATCGCGGCCGCGACCCAAGGCGATGCCGAGCGAGCAGTTCCGCGATTGCTCCGCGCCGCAGGTGAGCACCAGATCGCCGATCCCGGACAGCCCCATCAACGTGGCCGGCCGGGCGCCCTTCGCCAGCGCCAGCCGCGTGATCTCGGCAAGGCCCCTGGTCACGAGAGCGGCGCGGGCATTATCGCCCAAACCCCGCCCCCAGACGATGCCGCAGGCGATCGCCAGCACGTTCTTGACAGCCCCGCCGATTTCGCAGCCGATCGGGTCGTCGGATAGATAGGGGCGAAAGCTCTCGGTGCCGAGGGCGGTGACCAGCGCCCGGCCGACCGCATCGTCCTCGGCAGCGAGCGTCACCGCGGTCGGCAGGCCACGCGCGACCTCGGCGGCGAACGTCGGACCGGAAAGCACCGCCCATTTCGCCTGGGGGATGGTCGCGGCGACGATCTCGCCGGCGAGCGCGCCGGTCCCGATCTCGACACCCTTGCTGCAGAGGATGACAGGTGTCCCCGCCGGGACATGACGGCTCAAGCCCGCCGATATTTCGCGCAGATGCTGGGTCGGAACAACCAAGAGGATCGCCTCCGCTCCCGCCGCGGCGTCGCGCAGGTCGCTGCTTGCGACGATCGCCGGCTCCAGCACGATCCCGGGCAGGTAGACCGCGTTTTCGTGATCCGTATTGATGGCCGCGGCAGTGCCACGGTTGCGTGCCCAGAGCTTCACCTCCAGCCCAGCTCGGACGGCGGTCATCGCGAGGGCTGTTCCCCAGGCGCCCGCTCCGATTACGGCAACCCGGCGGATCGCCGCCGTCATGCCTTGACCCCGGCAAAGGCGGCGCGAGGCGCGGTCGCGTCGAGCGGCCAGCGCGGTCGCGCCGCGAAATCGAGCCGGTTGGTGAGCCCGAGGCGGAGCCGCTCCAGTCCCGCCCAGGCCACCATCGCGCCGTTATCGGTGCAGAGTCTCGGCGGGGGGACCACGAGCCGCAATCCACCCGCCGCTGCGACGTCGATCAGGGCCGCGCGAATCGCGGAATTGGCGGCAACGCCACCGGCCGCGACGAGAGACCGACCCGCTGGGAACCGTGCCGTGAACAAGGCGACGGCATTGCCGACGCGATTCGCGAGCGTGCGGGCGACCGTGTGCTGGAAGGAAGCCGCCAGATCGGCCCGGGCCGCCGCATCGTCCGGGTCGAGGCCAGTGGCGATGACTCTGACGGCTGTCTTGAGGCCGGAGAAGGAAAAGTCGCAGCCCGGTCGGCCGACCATAGGCCGCGGCAGCTCGAAACGTTCCGGATCGCCTGCCTGTGAGGCACGCTCGATGGCGGGGCCGCCGGGATAGCCGAGACCCAGCAGTTTCGCGGTCTTGTCGAAGGCCTCGCCGACGGCATCGTCGATCGTCGTGCCGAGCCGGGTATAGCGACCGACGCCCTCGACCACGAGCAACTGGCAATGGCCCCCGGAAATCAGCAGCAGGAGATAGGGAAACGGCACGTCCTCGCCGAGACGCGGCGTCAGGGCATGAGCCTCGAGATGGTTGACCGCGATAAAGGGTCGCTGGCTGACCAGCGCCATGGCCTTGGCGGTGCTGACGCCGACCATGACGCCGCCGATCAGGCCCGGCCCGGCGGTCGCGGCAATGCCGTCGAGCTGGTCGAGACGGAGCCCCGATTCGTCGAGCGTCTGCCGGATCACGCTGTCGAGGCGGTCGAGATGCGCGCGAGCGGCGATCTCCGGGACGACGCCGCCAAAGGGGCGGTGCTCCTCGAATTGTGCGTAGATTTTCTGTGCGAGGATCCGGCCGCCGGCCGGTCCGTCGGCGTCGCTTGCGCCACGAACGATCGCGGCCGCGGTCTCGTCGCAACTGGTCTCGATTCCGAGAACCGTGATCTCCTGCTCACCCATCCTGCGGGTATACAAGGCGCCGTAGCCTGCGACAATCCGATTGCGACGGTATCTCGGACCCCGGTCGAAGCCTCTGTCCAAGGCCGACGCATCGCGATAAACATTTGGACATGGCTGCTGTTCCTACCCTGCCCCGCGCCCGGACCGAGGTACCCCTCGCCGCCTTGTGGCGATTCCTGCGTTCCGGGAGCGCGCGATGAGGCTGCTCGTCACCCGTCCGCAAGCCGATAGCGAGCCGCTGGCGTCAGCGCTTCGAGCGCAGGGTCATAGCGTGCTCGTTGCGCCCTTACTCAGGGTGGAGTTCATCGTGGACGCCGGCTTATCGCTCGACGATGCCGCTGCCCTGATTTTCACCAGCGCCAACGGCGTTCGGGCGTTCGCGGCTGCGTCACCGCGGCGCGACCTGCCCTGCTACTCGGTCGGCGATCGCACCGCCAGCACACTCTCGGAGGCGGGTTTCAGCGAGATCGCCAGCGCCGCCGGTGATGTCGAGAGTCTCGCCAGACTGATCCTCGCCGATCGCCAACCCGGCCCGGAGCGGCTGTACCATATTGCCGGCAGCGACGTCGCCGGCGACCTCGCCGGGGTGCTCGGCGAGGCCGGGTATCGGGTCGAACGCGTTGTCCTCTACCGAACCGTCGCTCAGGAACTCGACGTCGCCGCCCGGGATGCCCTGCGCAACCGTGCCCTCGACGGCGTGTTGTTCTTCTCGCCGCGGACGGCGCACGCCTTTGCCGACCAAATTCGCCGAAGCCCTCTGATCAGCACCCTTGGTAGCGTAACCGCCTGGTGCCTGAGCGCTGCCGTCGCTCATGCGCTCGGCGATCTGCCGTTCGCGCGCGTCGCCGTTCCGGAAACCCCGACCCAGGACGCCTTGCTGTCCTTGATTTCGGCGCCCTCACAGCGAAGCGCGGCAGTCGAACCCGAACTCACCGACACCGAAATGGCGCGACCGAAGGATACCGACGTGACGTCAACAGCCACCCCGCAGCCGCCTTCACCCAAACGCCGGCGGCGCTGGCCGATCTACATCGTGGTCGTTGCGCTCGCCATTGCAGGCGGCGCGACGACAGCACGTTACTGGGTCCCCGAAGCCTGGCTCATCGAGCATGGCTGGCTCGCCGCGGCCGAGCCGTCGCCTAACGGCATGCCGCCGGGGTTCGGCAGCCAGGCGACGCCGCCGGGGCCGCCACCGCCGCCGCCGGCCGCGGAGGCGCCTCCCTCTCCGGCACCAGCTCCGGCTACCACGACGCCGAGCCCGGACCCCAGGGTGGATCAACTCGCCGCCGACATGGCGGCGATCCAACACAAGCTCGCGGAGACGGGTAGCACTCCGCAACCGGACCATGCCGGACTGGAGGCGGTCATCGCCGACCAGAAATCCCTCGCCGTCAGCGTCGCCGCATTGCAGACGCGGATGACAGCGATCGAGAAGAGCCTCCGTGATGCCAACGCCGCGACGGCGACGACCAATGCGCTGCTGATCGCCGCAGAGCAATTGCGGCAAGATCTGGCGAGCTCGGGGCCCTACGCCGGTCCGTTCGCCGTACTCAAGACACTTGGCGCCAATAGTCCTGAGGTCTCGACGCTCCTGACACCCCTGGCTCAGCATGCGGCGACCGGCATCGCGAGCCGGGCAATCCTCGCCCGCGACCTCGAAGCCCTGGCCCGGACGCTCGCGGAGCCGGCGCCTCTGGCGCAGAACGCTTCCTGGTGGCAGCGGCTGCTCGACCGGGTCGAACGACTGGTCGTGATTCGTCACGTGAGCGACGGCGAGAATTCCAAAACGCCCGACGCGATCGCGCGCGGCGCCGCCGCGCTGCTCGACCAGGGTGATCTGAGCGGAGCTGTCGCCCGAATCGGCTCAATTTCGGGGAGCCACGGCGCCGTCGTCGCACCTTGGCTCGCGATTGCCCGCAGCAGACTCGTGGCGGAAACGGCGAGCGACTCTCTGGTCGCGCTGCTCACGGCCCACCTGACCGCCCCGGTACCGCTGGGAACGACGCCGTGATCCGCGTCCTCGCCGCGCTCGTCGCCATCATCGTCATCGTCGCGGGTGCCCTGCTGTTCACCGAGCATCCCGGTGCGATCAGCCTCGATTGGAATGGCTGGCAGGTCGAGACCACTGCCGGCGTCGCGCTCGTTGTCGTGCTGTTGCTGGTCCTCGCGCTGATCGTCATGTGGCGGCTGTTGCGCCTGGTATTGGGAACGCCCGGCCGCCTCCGGCGCCAACGCCGCGAGAATCAAAAGCTGCGCGGCTATCGCGACCTCACCCGCGGATTGGTCGCGATCGCCTCCGGCGACGGTAAGGAAGCCGAACGTCATCGACTTCGGGCCGAGTCGGCATTTCTCAAGGGTGGTCACGCACAGCCGCCGCTCGCGCTGTTGCTCTCGGCGCAGGGCGCGCTGCTCCGCGGCGACAGCGAAACGGCTAAGCACGCCTTCGCGGCAATGCTCAACGATCCCGAGACGGCGTTTCTGGGCTATCGCGGGTTGATCATGCAGGCCGCGCGTTCCGGCGACGACCACACGGCGCTGCAGCTGACGGAAAAGGCGCGGCGGCTGCGTCCCAATTCGTCATGGGCGCTGCAGCACCAACTCGCGCTCGAAGCTCGCCTCGGCGACTGGCGCCGCGCCGGCGATACGCTGCGCGAGGCGGTGAAGCGGCGCGCGGTGACCGCCGAGACCGGCCGACGCTACAAACAGGTGCTGCAACTCGCCCATAGCCGGCATGCCTGGGCCGAACAGCGCAGCCGCGACGCGCTCAGCTACGCCGCGCAAGCTCATGCGCTGGACGAGGGCTTCGTCCCAGCCGCGACCCATTATGCCGGGTTGCTGCGCGACGAGGGCAAATCGGCAAAAGGTCTTCGCGTGATCGAGGCGGCATGGGCGCGCCAGTGCCACCCCGAGCTTGCCAAGGCCTACGAGTCGTTGCTCACCGGCGAAGCCCCGATGCTGCGCGCGCGGCACTTCGAGCGGCTGGTGGACCTCAAGGCCGAAGACCCCGAGGCACATCTCGCCGGGGCGGCAAGCGCGCTCGCCGCGCAATTATGGGGCGAGGCGCGACGCCATCTCGACCGCGCCGGCGCGCAGGGGCCCGGTCCGTGGCCGTCGCGTTTGTGCCAGCTGATGGCCGAACTCGAACGCCACGAATCCCGTGTGCCCGGCGCCGAACGGTTATGGCTCGAACGCGCGAACAAGGCGCCACGCGATCCGGTCTGGGTGTGTCACGACTGCCAGGCCGAGCCCGGAGAGTGGAGCCCGATCTGTCCGGTCTGCCAGAGCTTTGCCTCGCTCGCCTGGGTCACGCCGGCGATCGCTTCCGGCGCCACCCGGGCAGCGCCGGAGACCGTCATCCTGCCGCCGAATCCGGGCGGATCCGTCGCCACACCGCTTCGGCCGCAACCAGTTCCACCGCCGAATTGACGTTGAAGAACGCGTCGAAACCGTCATCCGGAAACACCACCCGGTGGAGCCGATGTCGGGCGATGAAATCGCGCACCCTGCGTATCCCTTCGCCGACAACGGCCTGCCTCAGCGACTTGCGCAGACAGAGCGGCCACAGCGCCACGACGGGATGAAGGCCGCTTGCCGATTCGGCGCAGATGATCGTATCCGCGGCCAATCCCGGCAGAACGGCCTGCAGCGACCCCATCAGCCCAGCGGGCAAGAGCGGCGTGTCCACCGGGACCGTGCCGACCCATTGCCGGGTAGTACTGCTCGCGGCCCAGTCCATCGCCGCCAGAATGCCGGCGAGCGGCCCCGGGAATTCCGGGATCGAATCAACGAGTACCGGCAGCCCGAACCGATCGAAGCGACCTGGATCACCGTTGGCGTTGATCGCGATCGGCCCCCGCCAGCTACCCGCGCGGCAGCGGGCGAGCACGGCATCGAGTAGTGTCGCGCCGGCGAAGGGTGCCAACGCCTTGTCGCCATTGAGCCGGCTCGCCCTGCCGCCGGCGAGGATCACGAACGGCGCATCGCCTTCGCGCTGGCCTGTCATGCCGCGTTGCGGTAGGGATGCGTCGGATTTACATCGTGTCACACAGGGTTACCCATGAAGAAACAGTTCCTGTTCGTCCTGCCGCTCGGCCTCTGCCTCGCGCTCGCACCCTTGTCCGTGCAGGCGCAGGCCACCGACGGCGACAAGACCATCAATCTGCCCTCGGGACTGCGGATGATCGAGAACACTGTCGGCACCGGTACCGAAGCCAAATCCGGGCAGACGGTCACGGTCAATTATACCGGCTGGCTCTATCAGAATGGCGGCAAGGGCAAGAAGTTCGATTCCTCGTTCGATCATGACGGCCCCTTCAAGTTCACCCTCGGCGCCGGCCAGGTCATCCAGGGCTGGGACCAGGGCGTGGTCGGTATGAAGGAAGGCGGCAAGCGCACCTTGATCATCCCGCCGGACCTCGCCTACGCCGACCAGAACATCGGTGACGGCCTGATTCCACCCTGGTCGACCCTGATCTTCGAAGTCGAACTCGTCCACGTCAATTAGCGCCGCCTCGGTCGGTCACAGCGCGGCACGCAGCCGCGCGAAGCCGGCCCCCAGATCCGCCAGCAGATCGCCTGGATCCTCGAGTCCCGCGTGGAAGCGCAGTAGCGTCCCCGGCTCGTCCCAGGTCGTCGCCGTGCGAATCTTGCGAGGATCATTGGGCATCACCAGGCTTTCATAGCCGCCCCAGGACGCGCCGAGGCCGAACACCGCCAAGGCGGCGGCCATGTCCTCGACCGCGCCGGCGGTATAGGACCCACGGAACACGACGCCGAACAGACTGGTGGCGCCGCTGAAATCGCGTTTCCAGGTCTCGTGTCCAGGGCTGCCTGGCAGGGCCGGATGCAGCACCTGCTGCACCTCTGGACGATCCTGCAGCCAGAGCGCGACCTCCAGCGCGGAGCGCGACTGGCGCTCGAGCCGGATACCCATGGTGCGCAGGCCGCGCAGGGTGAGCCAGCAATCGTCCGGGCTGGCGAACTGGCCCATCTGCACCACTGCATCGCGCAGCACCACCCAGTCGGTCTCGTCGGCGACGGTGATGGCGCCGACGATCGCGTCGGCATGGCCGACCGGATATTTGGTCAGCGCCTGGATCGACAGGTCGACGCCATGCGCGAACGGCTGGAACAC
>CAIUCF010000870.1 GCA_903897565.1 uncultured Rhodospirillales bacterium
GAGCCTGGCGTGACAGGCCGGCGACGACCCCCGCCGCCTCCGGCGTCAGCGCCTTCAGCCGGTTGGCGCGGACCCGCCCATAGACCGGATCGCCGATCAGCGAATGCCCCAGCTCCGTCATGTGAACCCTGATCTGATGGGTCCGCCCGGTGCGCAACCGGCATTCGACCAGGCTGGCGGCAAGGCCGAGCGGCCGGATCACCCGGTAATGGGTCGAGGCGGGCTTGCCGGTCGCGACGATCGCCATCTTCTTGCGGTTGATCGGGCTGCGGCCAATCGGACCTTCGATGTCGCCTTCGCGGGGATTGGGGACGCCCCAGACCACCGCCTGATAGGCACGTTCGATGCTGTGCTCGGCGAAGGCGGCGGAGAGGCTGGCATGGGCGCGATCGGTCTTGGCCACGACCATGACGCCGCTGGTGTCCTTGTCGAGACGATGCACGATCCCGGGCCGCCGCACGCCGCCGATCCCCGCCAGGCTGTCACCGCAATGCGCCAGCAGCGCGTTCACCAGGGTCTGGTCGCGATTACCGGGCGCCGGGTGGACGACGAGGCCCGCCGGCTTGTCGAGCACGATCAGTTGGTCGTCTTCGTAAAGAATCGTCAGATCGATCGCCTGTGCCGCAGGATGATCATCGATCGGCGGGGGCACGTCGAGGCTGATCGCCTGCCCGAGCCGGACCTTGGCAGAGGCCTGGTCGATCGCCGCGCCGTCGACGGTCACGCGACCAGCCTCGATCAGCGCCTTGACGCGGCTACGCGAAAGCTGCGGCAGGTGCTCGGCGATCACGCGGTCGATTCGGTTGCCGACATCTTCACTTTCGGTGGTGAATCCGGCTAATTGGAGTTCTTCTGTCATATGCGATGAAAGTACCCTGCCCGATGCGCGCACTCCAGGCCTTGGTGGCCTTTCTCGGCATCCTGATCATCGCCGGCCTGAGCCTGGTCGTCATCGCGATGATGCAGGGACCCAAATCGGGCGTGCCCAAGCCTATTGCCGTTGCTGCCGCCCCGTCGCCGTTCGCGCTGCCCTCAGGATACCGCGTCGCCGAGATGGTCGCCACCGCGGACCGTCTGATCCTCCGCCTCGATTCCCAGGATGGTCGCCAGCGACTCGTGATCCTCGATCCCGGCAGCGGCCTCGTCACCCGAACCCTCGACACGGCGAGCGCGCCATGAACTTCGCCAGCGACAATACCAGCGGGATTGCACCGGAGATTTTCGAGGCCCTCGCCCGGGCCAATCACGGTACGGCCTCGTCCTATGGCGAAGACGACATCACGGCACATCTGGAGCGCCATTTCGCCGAGATCTTCGAAACCGAGGTCACCGTGTTCCCGGTCGCGACCGGAACCGCCGCCAATGCCCTGGCCCTGGCGACCCTGACGCCGTCCTGGGGCGCCATCCTGTGCCATCAGGAATCGCATATCTTCACGAACGAGGCCAATGCGCCGGAGTTCTATACCGGCGGGGCCAAGCTTGTGCCGCTGCCCGGCGCCAACGGCAAGCTCGACGCCGCCACCGTCGCCGCGCAACTGCCCGGCGGGTTGGGTTCGGTCCATTATCCGCAGCCGAGCATCATCAGCCTGACCCAGTCCACCGAGGCCGGCACTGTCTATCGACCTACCGAAATCGCGGCGATCGCCGAGGTCGGGCGGCCCCATGGCATGTCGCTGCACATGGACGGCGCTCGGTTTGCCAACGCCGTCGCGTTCCTCGACGGTGCGACACCGGCGGACATCACCTGGCGGGCCGGGGTCGACGTCCTCACCTTCGGCGCCACCAAGAACGGCGCCATGGCCGCCGAAGCCGTCGTATTTTTCGGCTCCCGCGCCCAGGCGCGCGCCGCGGCCCATGAATTCGGCTTTCGCCGCAAGCGCGGCGGCCACCTCTGGTCGAAGCTGCGGTTCCTCTCGGCTCAGCTTGAGGCCTATCTCGCCGACGGACTCTGGCTCCGCAACGCCTATCGGGCGAATCGCGCGGCGGCGCGTCTGGCGGAGGGTTTGCGGCAGATTCCTTCGGTGTCGTTGCTCTTTCCGGTCGAGGCAAACGAGGTCTTCGTCCGCATGCCGGAGGAGACTATCCGCGCCCTCGAAGACTCGGGCTTCGGCATTCTGCGTTGGGACGACGGCAGCATTCGCCTCGTTACCTCTGTCGACACCATCGATGCCGATGTCGACGCTCTGCTCGCGATTGTCGGCCAGCGACAGCGCGCTTAACAAGTTTCACCGAAGGAAAAGCGGCTTGGGAACGGGCGGGCGACAC
>CAIUCF010000871.1 GCA_903897565.1 uncultured Rhodospirillales bacterium
GGCTCGGTGATCGGCGTCAGATTGTCCTGCGGCCGGGTCGCGGCGATATCGAGCGGGCTGGTGACCGTGGGCTTGAGATGCCCGCCGCCAGGGCCGGCGGCGAAGCTCTTCAATTCGTTGCTGAAATCGAGCGGGCGCAGATCGGCGCCCTTGAAACCGGGGGTGTCGACATTAGCGACGTTCTGCGCCAGGACGGTCTGGCGCGCCGTCAGCCAACTCATCTTGCGGGTGATGGCGGAGAACAGCGGTAGTGAAGAGAGATCCATGATTCCCGGCCCGATCGGAATTTCACTATCATCATACTCGCCGATCAGGTTTAAGGGGGAGTTAATGACTTTGCCGGTTAAATCAGGGCATCGTCGTTTTTCTTAAGCTCAGGATCCCACAGCGCCGCCGCATGCAGGACAAGGCCGTCGCCCTCACCTTCGACCCCGACGCTCCCGCGATCCCGACGATCACGGCATCCGGTCGCGGCGTCGTCGCGCGGCAGATTCTCGAGCTCGCCTTCGCCAACGGCGTCAAGGTCCGCGAAGACCCCGATCTGGTGGAGATCCTGGCGACCCTGGAGGTCGGGGCGGAAATTCCGGTCATCGCCTTCGCCGCTGTTGCCGAGATTCTCTCGCACGTGTACCGGTGGGAAACCCGCGAACGGGAACGCACGGAACCCAATCAGGCCGGAACCCCTTGACGATGGACGCTTCGCTCGAGGCACTGCTCGACGATACCCAGGCCCAGCTCGACGCCGCCTATGAGGCGGTGAGCGCCGGGGCCGTGGTCGATCTCAGCGATCTGCCGCCCCGGATCGAGACGATCTGCCAGCAGGCCGTGGCCTCGGGCAAGCCGGAGGCCGCCGACCGCTTGCGCGCCCTGATCGAACGCCTCGACACGCTGGAACTCACCCTGCGCGCGCTCATGGCCACGGCGCAGGCGCTGGAGGCACAGGACCACACGGCCGGACGCCGCCGCGCCGCCGCCTCCTATCGCGTCGCCGCCGAGACCACCGGCGAGGTGCCGCCGCCGGGGCGTCGCGATGAGTGACGAGTTTCTCTATATCCGCGCCGCCGCGGCGCTGGTCTTCGTCCTCGCCCTGCTCGGCGTCTTCGCCTTCGTTGCCCGCCGGTTTGGTGGCGGCGCCGTGCCGTCGAAACGGCAGAAGCGCCTGACCATCGTCGAGGTCGCCGCGGTCGACCCCAAGCGCCGGCTCGTCCTCATCAAACGCGACCAGGTCGAACATCTCGTCATGATCGGCGGCGGCCAGGATCTGGTGATCGAAAGCGGCATCGGCGCCGCCAGCCCCGTTGCGGTTGTGCCGGCCCAGGACACGGCGGCACCGCCGGCGCGCCAGGGACCGCCGCGCACGCGCCTCGACGAGGTCCGGTTTTGAGCCGGAGCCTGCGGGCAATTGCGCTGCTGGGCCTCGCCGGCCTGATCCTCTGCCTCGGCGCCGGGGCGGCGCAGGCGCAGAGCCTCTCGGTCGATCTCGGCAGCGGCGGCTCGGCGACCGGACGGATCGTCGAGATCCTCGCCGTGATGACGGTGTTGAGCGTGGTGCCGGGGATCCTGATCACCGTCACCTCGTTCACCCGCATCATCGTCGTCCTCTCGTTCCTGCGCACCGCGCTCGGTATCCAGTCGACGCCGCCCAACACCGTGCTGGTCAGCCTGGCGCTGTTCCTCACCGTCTTCGTCATGACCCCGACCTTCGAGAAGGCCTATGACGACGGCGTCAAGCCGCTGATCGCCGAGCAGATCACCCAGGAAGAGGCCTTCCCCAAGATCGTCGCGCCGTTCCATCATTTCATGATGATCCATGTCCGTGACCAGGATCTCGGGCTGTTCATGACCATGGGCAAGATCGCCCCCGTGGCGACGCCGGAGGCCATGCCGCTGCGGGTGCTGCTGCCCGCCTTCCTGATCAGCGAGCTGCGCCGTGCCTTCGAGATCGGCTTCCTGCTGTTCCTGCCGTTCCTGATCATCGACATCGTGGTCTCGGCCCTGGTGATGTCGATGGGCATGGTCAGCCTGCCGCCGAGCGTGATCTCGCTGCCCTTCAAGATCATCTTCTTCGTGCTGATCGACGGCTGGTACCTGGTCTGCGGCGCCCTGATCCAGAGTTTCGGGCCGGGGTAGACTTGGACTCGATATCGGCAGGTGATCCCTGGTTTAGTTAGGTCCAAGTCACTTCGATCGTCATCCCGGCGAAAGCCGGGATCCATCCTGCCGACAACCCATCGGTGGATATATGGATTCCGGCTTTCGCCGGAATGACGGGTGAAGATGGGATCGACGGCAACATTCCAACAAGGACGAGGATGGAACCGAGTAGCCTCGTCGCGACTATTCCCAATAGCGTCATCACGCGGCGGCGCTTGCTGTGCTAGGCTCGGACCCGACGAGATCGATCAAGCCTTGGAGCGTGCATGCCGTCCTATGTCGAGAGCAGCCTGGTGCAAGATGAGGTCGTGCTCTATCAGGCCGCGTTGAGCAAGTGGGCCTATTTCGTCCCGATCTTCTTCGGCATCATCCTGATTCCCGCCGTCCTCGGCATCTTCATCCTGATCTGGGTCTGGACCAAATTTGCCAGCACCGAGCTCGCCGTCACCGATCGCCGGGTGATTGCCAAATTCGGGCTGATCTCGCGCAAGACCTTCGAACTCAACGTCGATCGCGTCGAGGGCATCCAGGTCGACCAGAGCGTGATGGGGCGGTTGTTCGGCTTCGGCACCCTGCGTATCGCCGGGGCCGGCAATGCCGATCCGATTCCCAATATCTCCGACCCGATGGGCTTCAAGAAGGCGGTGAACGAGGCCCAGGCCACGGCGCGCAACCTGCTGCGCGGGGCGCGGTGACGGAATTCCGCCGCTGGTCATGGCGGCCGCGATGAGCGGCGCCGACTGGCACGCCGATCCCGACGGTCAGGGTGTGCTCGTCACGCTGACCGGCGACTGGAGCGCGCGCGATGGCTTGGCCGGCGACCCCGGCGCCGTCGACGCGGTCGTGAAACAGGCCGGATCGGGCGGCCTGCGCTTCGATGGCGGCGCGCTCGGCAGCTGGGATTCCGGCCTTCTGGTCTTTCTCGCCGGGCTGCGCGAGGCCGCGCAGGCGGCCGGGATCGGCTTCGACGATGGCGGATTGCCGGTTGCGGCGCGGCGGCTGCTCGCGCTGGTGCCGCTTGCCCCGCCCGCCGCGACGCCCCGCCCTGGTCCCGGGCCGGTGGCGAGGCTCGGCACAGCGGCGATCGGCGTCTGGTCCGGTTTCCTTTCGGTCAATGCCTTCACCGGCGAGCTGGTGCTGCGACTCGGTGCCATGGCCCGAGGTCGCCTGACGATGCGCGGACGCGACCTGCTGGCCTGCGTCAAGGAAGCCGGCATCGACGCGCTGGTGATCGTCTCGATCGTCAATATCCTGGTCGGCGGCATCCTCGCCTTCGTCGGCGCGATCCAGCTGCGCAAATTCGGCGCCGATATCTATGTCGCCAATCTCGTCGGCATCGCCGTCGTCCGCGAAATGGCGGCGCTGATGACGGCGATCGTGATGGCGGGCCGCACCGGCGGCGCCTATGCCGCCCATATTGCGACGATGCAGGGCAATGAAGAGATCGACGCGCTGCGCGCGATCGGCATTCCGGTCGTCGACTACCTGCTGTTCCCGCGGATCGGCGCGCTGTGCTTCACGATGCCGTTCCTCTATCTCTACGGCGCCGCAGTCGCGCTTTTCGGCGGCTTCCTGGTCGCGGTGCTGATGCTGCATCTCACGCCCGGGCAGTTCATGAGCCATGTCCGCGACGCGGTGAACTTCAATCAGGTGCTGTTCGGTCTCGTCAAATCGCTGACCTTCGGCGCGGCGATCGCGCTGATCGGCTGCCGGGTGGGCTTGAGCGCCGGGCGCAGCGCCGCCGATGTCGGCCGGGCAGCGACCAGCGCCGTGGTGATCGGTATCGTCTGGGTGATCGCGCTCGACGCCATGTTTGCGGTCTGTGCCAATGCCCTGCAGTTCTAGCCCCGGCGGCGGTCGATGACCGAGCCGAGCGCGGCCAAGATCATGGCGACCAAGCTGTCGTTCGGCTACGGCGCGCGCACCGTGCAGGATGACGTGTCGTTCACGGTCAAGCCGGGGTCGATCTTCGCCATCATGGGCGGCAGCGGCTGCGGCAAGAGTACCTTGATGAAGGTGTTGATCGGGCTATTGCGGCCGCAGAACGGCACCGTCCTGGTCGATGGCGAGGATTACTGGGGCGCCGACGAAACACGGCGGACCGAGATCGGTCGCCGCTTCGGTGTCGTGTTCCAGAGCGGTGCGCTGTGGAGCTCGATGAATGCCGCCGAGAACGTGGCGTTGCCGCTGCGGATGTTCACCAAACTCGACGATGCCGCGATCTCGGCGCTGGTCCGGCTCAAGCTGTCGTTGGTCGGCCTCGACCCAGCCGGCGCGATGATGCCTGCGGATTTGAGCGGCGGCATGCGCAAGCGCGCCGGTCTGGCCCGCGCACTGTCGCTCGACCCGGAGATTCTGTTTCTCGACGAGCCTTCCGCCGGCCTCGATCCGGTCTCTGCCAAGCGTTTCGACGACCTGATTCTCGAATTGCGCGACGGCTTCGGGGTCACGGTGGTTATGGTGAGTCATGAATTGCCGAGTTTGTTGGAGATTTGCGACGATGGCGTGTTCCTCGATGCCGAGGCCCATACGGCGATCGCCCATGGCGCCCCCCGCGAGCTGCTCGAGAGCTGCAGCCATCCGACCGTCAAGGCCTTCATGAACCGCACCCGGCTCGAGCCGGCCGACACCACCAAGGGAGGCCCCGATGGGAAGCGGTAAAGCCACGGCGGTGGGCGCCTTCGTCCTCGGCGGCATCGTGCTCGCGGTCTTCGCCGTGGTGCTGTTCGGCGGCACGCGGCTGTTCACCCGCACGGTCCACGCGGTGGTCGTCTTCAAGGGCTCGATCGCCGGGCTCAGCGTCGGCGCGCCCGTGACGTTTCGCGGCGTCCAGATCGGCACGGTCGACGCCATCCGGCTGCAGATCGACCAGGAAAACCTGACCGCCCTGATCCCGGTCTATCTCTCGATCGATCCGGAGAAAGTGTCGTGGAAGAATCTCATCTCGAAGACGCCGGGCAGCAATCTGACGCGGGCCATCGCCGGCGGCTTGCGGGCGGAGCTGAAGATGCAGAGCCTCGTCACCGGGCAGCTGGTCGTCAATCTCGACTATCGCCCCGGCACGCCGGCGGAACTGATCGGCACCGACCCGAATGTCGACGAGATCCCGGTGATTCCCTCGGACATGGAACGCCTGCGCGATGAGCTGACCCAGCTGAACCTGCCGGCGCTCGGCGACAAGCTGCGCGACGCGCTCGGCGGGATCGAGAAGATGTCCGATCTGCTGGCGAGCCGCGTCGGGCCCATGACCACGAGCATCCAGCAGACCGCGGACGCCGCCCACCACACGCTCGAGGATACCGACGCCGCTGTCCAGGCGCTGCAGAAGAGCGCCACCAAGACGCTTCAGGATATCGACGGCCTCGTGGTCGAGGGCCACAAGCAGGTCGCAGTCAGTGGCGGCCAACTCGCGATCGTGCTGCAGAATACCGCCCGCGATACCGCGGAGGCCGAGGCCGTGCTGAAATCGCTGCGCGACCTGACGGCGCCCTATTCGTCCACGCGCATGAATCTCGAGGCCAGCCTGCGCGATCTCGCCGCGAGTTCGGCCAGCCTGCGCGACCTGACCCGCGACCTCGCCCGCCATCCCACGGCGACCTTGATCGGAGGACGCTCGAAATGATGCCGCGTATCGTGTCGTCGGCGCTCGGACTCGCCCTGCTCGCGGGCTGTGCCTCGCTGCCCGCGCCCCGCACCTATGTTCTCGATCCGCCCGGCGCGGGCGCCAGCGGCGTCGTCTCGCTGCGCGAGCGCCCGCAGGTCGCGCTGCTGCCGGTCGTGGTCCCGGATTACCTCGATACGACGGACATCCTGCTGCGCGGCGACGGCCATGAGATCGTGGCTCGCGACGGCGCGCGCTGGGGCGAGCGGCTCTCGGTCGGGGTGACCCATGCGCTGGCGGCGGCCTTGCAGGCGCGGCGACCGGATCTCGGTATCGCATCCGCGGCCGCGGTCGACGACCGGCCGCGGCGCCTGCTCGTCCATATCGATGCATTCGATACCTGGCCGGACGGCCGCTGCACCCTGACCGCGCGCTGGAGCCTGCTCGACGGCGACGGCGAGACCGTGCTGACCAGCCTGGCTGCGAGTTTCAGCGTCCCCGCCGCGGCGACCCCAGCCCCCGGCGATGCCGAGATCGTCGACTCGGTATCGCGGGCTATCGGCGATCTCGCGCAGGCGATCGCGGCGTCGCTACCGCGGACGTAGCTGTTCGGGCAGGATTTCCCGCAGCCCGCCACATTCGGTGGGCCGCCGGGCGAGTCGCTTCCGCCTCAAAATCCGTCATCGCGAGCGAAGCGTGCCGATCCAGAGCCCCACGCCCGGCAGCCTGGATTGCGTCGTCGCTGCGCTTCTTGCAAAGCCGGGATTATTTTCGGCGCGCGGTGACGATCCAGGTCGCGGCGGGCAGGGCGATCCCGGCAGGCGTCGCGACGGTTTCGAGTTTTGCCTGGACCAGGGCGAGGGCGGCTTTGCGGATGTGCTCGGGCTGCTCGCGCAGGGCGGCGGCGAGCGGGCCGAGCTGGACGCTGCGGGTGACGGCAACGGCGGCCGCCTCGGCCGGGGTGCCGGCTTCGGCGAGCGTGATCATGGTATCGAGCGGCGCGATCTCGATCGCGGTGAATCCGGCCTGATCGAGGATCGACGCGATGCGCTCGCGACGCGCGAAAGCGAAGGGTCCGGGCGCATCGGGCACCGACGGCGCCAGCGGCGGCAGGGCCGGGCGCGCGGCGTCGAGCGCCAGGGTCATCCAGATATTCTCGACCGCCGGGCGCCAGCACACGAAGGCGAGCCGGCCGCCCGGCTTCAAGGCCTCGAGCAGATTGGCGAAGGCCGCCGTCGGATCCGCGAAGAACATCACGCCGAAGCGCGAGATCAGGGCGTCGAACGGCGCGCCCTCGGGGATCGTCACGCTGGCGTCAGCCTCGACGAAGCGCGCCGCACTGCCCGAGGCCGCGGCGCGCTGGCGGGCGCGGTCGAGCATGATCGCGGAGATGTCGACGCCGAGCGCGAGACCTCCTGGCGCGACCTGGGTCGCGGCGGCGAGCGTGGTCGCGCCGCAGCCGCAGCCGATATCGAGGACGCGCTCGCCGGGCTGCAGGCGCGCCGCCGCCAGGGCGGCATCGGCAAAGGTCTGGAGCAGCCTGTCGAGCGAGTCCTGGTTGGTCGTCCAGCGCTCGCCGATCGCGCCGTTCCAGTCCTTGATCTGCTGCTGGTTGGGACTGGAATCGGCGGGTGTGCTCGTCATCGTCTCGTCCTTGTTCTCGCGAGGATTACCGGTGAGCCTTATAGGCCGGAACCCCGGACCCGCCCAATCGATATCGGTCCCGGCTAGATCAAGGCCGCGACGGCGCTGCCCTTGGCGCGGACCGGGACCACCAGATAGCGCGTGCCGTTGGCTGCCGGTGGCGGGAAATGGCCGGCGCGCATGTTGACCTGGATCGACGGCAGCAGCAGCCGCGGCGCGGCGAGACCGGCGTCGCGGGCGCGGCGCAGGGCGACGAAATCGCCTTCGGTGACGCCGCTGTGGATATGGATATTGCCCGCACGCTGGGCGGCGACGCTGGTCTCCCAGGCGAAGGCGTCGCGGCCGGGCGCCTTATAGTCATGGCCGACGAACATCCGTGTCTCCGGCGGCAGCGCCAGCAGGCGCTGGATCGAGTGGTAGAGCTGGTGGGCGTCGCCGCCCGGGAAATCGCTGCGCGCCGTGCCGTAATCCGGCAGGAACAGGGTATCGCCGACGAACACGGCGTCGCCGATCCGATAGCTGACGCAGGCCGGCGTATGGCCCGGCGTGTGGAGCACCTCGACCGCCATCGTCCCGATCA
>CAIUCF010000872.1 GCA_903897565.1 uncultured Rhodospirillales bacterium
CAGCTGGATATAGGTCTGGGTCAGCTCGGTCAGAGTAATGACCGAGACCAGCGAAGAATCCTTCAGCAGCGAGATGAAGTCATTGGTCATGACCGGCAGCACCACGCGGAACGCCTGCGGCACGATCACGTAGCGGATCGCCTGCAACTCCGTCATGTTGAGCGCCGTCGCGGCCTCGGCCTGCCCAGCCGGGATCGCCTCGAGCCCGGCGCGATAATTCTCGGCCTCGTAGGCTGCGTAATTGAGGCCGAGCGCCAGCACGCCGGCCACGAAGGGGTCGAGACGGACACCGATCCGCGGCAGGCCGTAGAAGATGAACAGCAACTGAATCAACAGCGGCGTGCCGCGGATCAGCTCGACGAAACCGGTCGCGAGGGCGCCGGTCACGCCACCGACATAGCGGCGCAACACGGCCAGACAGAGGCCGAGCACGATGGCCAGAGACATCGCCGCCGTCGAGATCGTCAGTGTCACCAGCGCCGCCCAAAGAATCCGCGGCACGAAGCCGGCATAACGGGCCAGCGTCTTGGTCCAGGACATGAGCGGGGCCGTCTCGGCGATGAAGCGGTCATACTCGACGGCTGTCGCGGCCGGCGTTCCCTGCTCCCCGGGGGGCGGCGTCCACAGCTTCCAGCGCTCCAGGATGCGCCGCAGCTCGCCGGATTTTTCCAGGGTCGCCAGCGCGACATCGATCTGATCGCGCAATTGGGTCTGCCCCTTGCGCGCGGCGATACCGTATTCCAACGTGCCGATCGGCTTGCCGACCAGGGCGAGCGCCGGATTCGGTGCGGCGTAGTATTCGGCGATGGGGTTGTCGAGCAGGACGCCATCGATACGACCGTTCTGGAGATCGGCATAGGCGTCAACCTCGGAATCGTAGGGAACGGTGGTAATGGCATGGAGCGGCTCGAGCATGCGGCTCGCCAGCGAAGCGCGCAGGGTCCCGACGCGGTGGCCGGCCAGCGCCGCCAGGCTATCGAGCCCTTGCGTCGACCGCCGCACCACCAATTGCTCATAGCCGGTGAAATAGGGCCGCGAGAACTCGACCTGCTGGCTGTGCTCCGGGGTGATCTCGAGGCCATCGATGACGACGTCGTAGAGCCCGCGGTCCAGTCCGGGGACCAGATTGTCCCAGTCGTTCTGGACGAAGACCGCCGGCCTCCGGAGTTCGCGCGCTACCGCGGAGATGATCTCGGCCTCGAAGCCGACCAGGCGGGCATGGTCGGTCAAATCATGAAAGGCATAGGGGACGTTGGATGACATATCCGCGCCCCAGCGCAGTGGTTGCGGGTCGGCCAATGCGGCGCCGCCGAGGCTCAGCATCAACAGCGCAGCGACGAGCGGCCCGAGACGCCGTCTCATCGATAGCGCTTCAGAAAGGCGGCGGTACGCGGATCCTTGGGCTTGGTGAAGATTTCGTCGCGATCGGCGATTTCCACGATCTGGCCGGCTTCCATGTAGACGATATAGTCCGACGCATCGCGGGCGAAGCGCATCTCGTGGGTGACGACGATCTGCGTCATGCCCTCCTTGTCGAGGTCGCGCATGACATGCAGGACCTCGTCGACCAGCGCCGGATCGAGCGCCGAGGTCGGCTCGTCGTAGAGCATGACCTGCGGCGACATGGCGAGGGCCCGGGCGATGGCGGCGCGCTGCATCTGGCCGCCCGACAGGCTCCCCGGGTAGCGATCGAGAAACGGCTTGAGCCCGACCTTGTCCAGCAATGTCACGGCTTGCTCGCGCGCCGTCGTCCTGTCGATGCGACCGACCACCACCGGCGCCAGCATTACATTCTCCAGCACCGTGTAATGCGGAAACAGGTTGAGCGACTGGAACACCATGCCGACATGCTTGCGGAGCTCCCGGGCGGCGGCCGCGATCTTCGGGGTCCAAGGCGCGGCCGGGTCTGGCCGCGCGACCGTGATCCCCGCGATCGCGACGCTCCCGGAATCAAACGACTCCAACAGATTTAGGCAGCGCAGGAACGTGGATTTGCCACAGCCCGACGCCCCGATGATCGACACCAGGTCGCCCGATTTAATCGCCATCGAGATGCCGTGGAGAATTTCGAGAGTGCCGTAGGACTTGTGAATGTCGGTTGCGACCACCAGGGGTGCCGCGGCAGGCGCTGGCTTCATGTTCCGGTTCCCTGATCGCCCACGGACGGCGGCGCCGCGATGCCCCGAGCCGATCCCTGTCTACAGAGACGCGGGACACAGAAAAACCCCCGGAATCTACTCAACTCCGCAGCCGTCTTGCGTAGTTTCCGATCCTGTTCCGGCCCGGGCCGGCGGCTATGTTCCGGCCACAGATAGGGGCCGTCCTGCGAGTGACGCGATCCCGTGTGACCGAACAATCCCTCGAGGAGACCTGCCTTGGATCAAGCCGTCACAAAGATCACAGCGAAAGCGGGGCCCGCGGGCGACGTTTCCGCCCATCCGGAGAGCCGCAAGCTCGGCATCGTGATGCTGAGCGGCATCGTCGTCGCGTCGATGATCGGCGGCGGCGCGTTCAACCTGCCGCAGAACATGGCCGGTGCCGCCGGGCTGGGCGCGATCGTGATCGCCTGGGTGATCACCTTCATCGGCATGTATTTCCTGTCCAATTGCTTTCGCATCCTCGCCGACAAGCGGCCTGACCTGAAGGCAGGCATCTACACCTACGCCCAAGCAGGCTTCGGACCGTTCACCGGCTTCCAGATGGCGTGGGGCTACTGGCTCAGCGCCGCGTTCGGTAACGTCGCCTTCGCCGTGTTGATCATGCAGATCCTCAGCTATTTCTTCCCGATCTTCGGCAACGGCCAGAATTGGCCCTCGCTGATCGGGGCGTCGATCCTGATCTGGGCGATGTGCCTGATGGTGCTGTCCGGCGTGAAGCGAACGGCGGTGCTGAACGTCCTCGCCAGTGTGCTGAACATCGTCACGAT
This sequence comes from uncultured Rhodospirillales bacterium, assembly GCA_903897565.1. Taxonomy (GTDB): domain Bacteria; phylum Pseudomonadota; class Alphaproteobacteria; order ATCC43930; family CGMCC-115725; genus CAIXXC01. The sequence goes on from CAIUCF010000872.1 coordinate 2,927, forward strand.
CGGCGCGGTGCTGATCGTGATGGCCTTCTACGTATCCGGTGGCAACTTCGCCTTCGATGTCTGGGGCAAGGAAACCAATCTCGGCAGCGTCTTCGGCCAGGTCAAGAGCACGATGCTGGTCACCTTGTGGGTCTTCATCGGCATCGAGGCCGCTGTCGTGGTTTCCGACCGGGCGCAGAAGATGTCCCAGGTCGGGCCGGCTACCTTCATCGGCCTCGGCGTCTGCACCGCGCTCTACTCGCTGCTGTCCATCCTGCCGCTCGGGATCATGCATCAGGACGTGATCGCCAAGCTCGCGAATCCCTCGGCTGCCTATGTCATGTCCTCGGTGGTCGGCCACTGGGGCGCGGTGTTCGTAAACATCTCGCTGCTGATCGCGGTGCTCAGCTGCTGGCTGGCTTGGACGATCTTGGTTGCCGAACTACCGTTCCAGGGCGCCAAAGGCGGCGTGTTCCCCAAATTCCTCGCCTCCGAGAACCGCTTCCACGCCCCGGCACCGTCCCTGCTCATCTCCAGTCTCGTGATGCAGGGGACGCTCTTCATAATTCTATACGCGCATAATGCCTGGCTCTGGCTGATCACGATTACCGGCGTGATGATCCTGCCGTCGTATTTCGCCAGCACGCTCTATCTGGTCCTCTACGCCTCGAAATCCGCCTATGTCGAAACTCACTCGGAAAGCCGCGTGACCGCGCTTTCGACCGGCATCCTCGGTTCGATTTATTCCCTGTGGCTGCTCTACGCGGCAGGCCCGCAGTTCCTCCTGATGTCGACGGTCGTCTTTGCACTCGGCGTTCCGGTGTTCTGGTGGGCGCGGCACGAGAGTTCGCCCGGCGTCGCGGTGCTCGCCGGCCGCGAGAAACTTGCCGTCGGCGTCCTGCTCCTCGCCGCCGTGATCGCCCTGGTGCTGTTCTACAAGGGTATCGTCCAACTCTCCTGAACTCTCCCCCCGACGCCGACCCGCCACAACACGTCAGGAGCACCCCCATGTCATACGACACCATGTTCGGCGTCCTCGTCTGCAGCCAGGTGCTGCACGAATCCTCGCTCGAATCCGACCATCTGCGCGACATCCTCACCGAACTTCGGGGTCTGGGTTACGCCGTCGCCGAAGCCTCGTCGGTCAGCGACGCCGAGATCGCGATCCGCAGCGATGCCGCGCTCGGCTGCCTACTGCTGGAATGGGGCGACGGTGACTGGCAGACCCAGACCGACGCGCTGGTCGCCCTGGTCCGGGCGCGCGGGCTGGAGATGCCGGTCTTCATCCTGGTCCGACGTCACCGTCTCGAGGAAATCCCACTCAAGCTTCTGGCCCTCGTCACCGGCTATATCTTCCTGTCCGAGGATCTGCCCGATTTCATCGCCAAAAACCTCGCGAGCCATGTCCGCAGCTATGCCGAGACCCTGAAGACGCCGTTCTTCGGCGCAATGGTCGATTACGCCGATGCCGGCAACCAGGTCTGGACCTGCCCCGGTCATAATGGCGGCATCTTCTACTGGAAGAGCCCGGTCGGGCGGCTGTTCGTCGAACATCTCGGCGAGGCCG
>CAIUCF010000873.1 GCA_903897565.1 uncultured Rhodospirillales bacterium
ACGAAATCTTCCACAGCAATGATCATTCGAAGTCGCTGGTGACCCAGGCCGGGCAGCAGATGATCGAGGAATATACCGGTGGCAAGCCGAATATTCTCGAAACGCTCGTGCACATGGATCCGCCGGTGCACTCGGCCTATCGCGCCGTCGCAGCACCGTTGTTCATGCCGCAGGCGATCGCCAAGCGCGAAGAATTCGTCCGCGGGTTGGCGACCAAATACGTCGACAAGATGGTCGCCCATGGCCCGACGATCGACTTCGCCAAGGAGATCGCCTTCTTGTATCCGCTCGAGGTCGTGCTCAGCCTGGTCGGCGTGCCGGAGAAGGAGCATGCCCATATCCTCGAACTGGCACAGTGGTTCTTCAACTACGCCGACCCCGACCTGATGCGCCCGGGCGCCAATCCGACCGATCCCGACGAGGTCATCAAGACCTGGACGCTGGTGTGGGAAGAGTTCCAGGAGTACAGCCGCAAGCTCACCGGCGAGCGCAAGACCTGTCCGCGCGATGATGTCCTCACCGTGCTCGCCAACGCTCAGGTCAATGGCTGTCCGATGTCGCACAGTGCGACCTCGTCCTATCTGCTGATCCTCGGCACCGCCGGCCACGACACCACCGCCGCGACCACCGCTGTGGCGATGTGGGTGCTGGCCGAGCAGCCGGAACTGCTCGCCCGCCTCAAGGCGAATCCGAAGGATATTCCGAAGTTCATCGACGAAGCGGTGCGCTGGACCAGTCCGGTCAAGCACTTCATCCGCTCGGCGGCACAGGATTACGAGCTCAGCGGCCAGACGATCAAGAAGGGCGACCTGATCTATCTCTCCTACATGTCGGCCAACCGCGACGAATCGGTGTTCGAGGATCCCTATACCTTCAACATCGACCGCGCGCCGAACCGCCATATCGGCTTCGGCTATGGCGCCCATATCTGCCTCGGTCAGCATCTGGCGCGGATGGAATTGCGGGTGTTCTGGGAGACGTTGCTGCCGCGGCTCGAGAGCGTGTCGCTCGACGGCGTGCCGCAGATGGCGGAATCTGAGTTCGTCGGCGGGCCAAAATCCGTGCCGATCCGCTTCAAGGCGGCCTAACGCAGGCGCTTTGCTTCGTCGTTGCGATTCTCGCCATGACGGGAGCGAATGTCCTATAGAAACGTGACGGGCCGGCGAAGCCGGCCCGCAATCGACCCGCAAGAAGGCAAGACCATCATGAGCACCGGCAATTTTCGCAAATACCAGTGCGGCACCTGCGGCTACATCTATGACGAGGCGCTCGGCGACCCCGATGGCGGCCTCTCGCCCGGGACATTGTTCGAGCAGATTCCCGATGGCTGGATCTGTCCCGAATGTGGCTCGGCCAAGGCGGATTTCGCGCTCTACGAAGAATAGGAAGCGATGGGGGCGTTGCCGGCTGCGGGTCTGGGATGATCTGACGCGGGTCCCTGGTCAACGGGTTGTTAGGGGTCGCCGGCCTAAGACGGTGCAATCTTGAACCACTCCTGGACGATGGACGCCGCCCCGATGACCCACACGAATATCCATAGCGACCAGCCCACCGCGGGCGGTCTGATCGCAATCGCCTCGCTTGTCGGCGTCGTCGTGATCCTGAGCGGCTGTGCCGGGCTTATCGCCTGGTTCGTTGCGCATTGAGGCGAAAATGGGCGCCGATTCTATTGGTGCCCTTTTCCTTCCCGAACAGATACGGACGGGCCTGAGCTCCTGCGGATCCGCCGCCGCCCGCCGATGTCTGATGTGATATCCGCCCAAACCGCGCGAACTCCGTTAGCCCGTTGCCAAGAACCGCGCCGTCGGGGAAATTCCGACACCCGCTGAGCGCCGTTCCATCGAGGGCGCGCAACCGACCTCCCGGAAGCTGGCGCCGGAAACTCCGTTAAACTAACATCCGACATCAATGACCGATCAGGGGCGGGCGACCCGCCGCATGCGCAGCGATTTTGCCCTCCTCGGATGGCGGGACCGGTGTGAGCGGAGTCGAGATGGCGGGGCGCGGGCCTGGAGTCCACGACAGAGCTGTCGATCGATAAGCCAAGAAAAGTAACAATAACAAGGGAGGAAGCATTATGATCGAGTTCGAGAATCAGCCCGATTTCCCCGAGGGCGCCGCGATCGTCTATGGCGGCTCGGGCGGGCTGGGGCAGAGCGTCTGCCGGCTGCTTGCGGCCCG
>CAIUCF010000874.1 GCA_903897565.1 uncultured Rhodospirillales bacterium
CAATCGTCCGGAAATCCTCGACCCGGCCCTGCTGCGCGCCGGCCGTTTCGATCGCCAGGTCCTGGTCGATCGGCCCGACAAGAAGGGCCGCTGCGACATCCTGCGCGTCCATCTGAAGAAGATCACCCTGGCGCCCAACGTGCCGATCGAGGATATCGCGGCGCTGACGCCGGGATTTTCCGGTGCGGATCTGGCGAATCTCGTCAACGAGGCGGCGCTGCTGGCGACCCGCCGCGGCGGCGACAACGTCGCGCTCGAAGATTTCACCCTGGCGATCGAGCGGATCGTGGCCGGGCTGGAGAAGCGCAATCGTCTGCTCAACCCGCATGAGCGTGACGTGGTCGCCCATCACGAGATGGGCCACGCGCTCATCGCGATGGCCATTCCCGGCGTCGATCCGGTGCAGAAGGTCTCGATCATCCCGCGTGGCATCGGCGCGCTCGGGTATACCATCCAGCGCCCGCTCGAAGATCGCTTCCTGATGGACAGAAAGGAACTGACCAATCGCATGACCGTCCTTCTCGGCGGAAGGGCCGCCGAGAGTCTGGTGTTCGCGGATGTTTCCACCGGCGCCGCCGACGACCTCGCCAAGGCCACCGACATCGCCCGCAACATGGTGGCCCGCTTCGGCATGGATCCGACCCTCGGCCAGGTCGCCTACGAGACCGAGTCGGCACCGCTGCTCGGGAGTGTCCCGGGGGCGGACTGGCAGCCCCGGCACTACGGCGAAGCTACCGCCGGCGCGATCGATCTCGCCGTCCGCGGCCTCATCGACGCCGCGTTCGAGGCGGCGCTTGCGATCTTGCGGGCGAATCGCCCGCTGCTCGATCAGGCGGCCGCGGCACTGCTGGCCAAGGAGACGCTGTCCGGCGCCGATCTCACGGATCTCGCCAAACGGCTCGCCCCGGTCGAGGCGGCCGTCGCCTAGCCTACCAGCGCCCGCAACCTGCCGCCGCGCCCGCCGCCGAGCGCGGCCCAGGTGCCGGCGAAACCGATCAGCATGGTCAGCGGCACCGTGCAGACCGGGATGAGATAGACCGGCAGCCCGGGCAGCGCCCACGGGATCTGCATGATCTTGACGACGACGAACCAGGCCGCCGCGGTCCCGATCACGGTCGCGATCACCCCGGCGATCAGCCCGAGCAGCCCGTATTCGATCAGATAGCTGGCGGCAAGCAGGCGCCGCTGGGCGCCCAGGATCTGCAGCAGCCCGGCATCGGCGACCCGGCGCTCCCGTGCCGCGGCCTCGACCCCGGCGAGCACGAGCAGCCCTGCCGCCAGCAACAACGCCGCGATCGCGCGAATGCCGAGGGTGAGGCCGCTGAGGATCGCCGAAACCTTGGCGAGCGCCGCCGCGATCGGCACCGTCGAAACATTGGGAAAGCGCGTCGCGATCGCCTGCTCGATCCGCTCCTCGGCCGCGTCGTTCTCGGTCCGCACCGTCGCGATATGGGTCTGCGGCGCCGGCTCCAAGGTGCCCGGCGCCATGACGATGAAGAAATTGATGCCGAGGCTCGACCAGTTGATATGGCGGGTATTGGCGATCGTCGCGGTGATCTCGCGGCCGGCGACGTTCAGGGTCATGCTGTCGCCGATTTTCAGGTGCAGATCATGGGCGAGCCCGGCATCGAGCGAGAGCAGCGGCGGCCCGCGGTAATCCTCCGGCCACCAATGCCCGGTCACCACCTCCGATCCCACCGGCAGTTTGCCGGCATAGGTCAAGCCGCGGTCGCCATCGATGATACGCCGCGTCCCCGGCGCCAGCGCGACCTGATCGAGGGGAACGCCGTTGAGCCGCGCCACGCGCGTGCGCAGACTCGGCACCATCGCAAAATCGGCAACCCCGGCGGTACTGCGCGCCAGCGCTTCGAACGGGCCGGTCTGGTCCGGCTGGATATCGATGAAGAACAGACTCGGCGCGCGCGCCGGGATGGCGTCTGCCATCATGTGCTCGAGATTGCCGTCGATCTGGGTGATGGCGATCAGCACGCTCAGGCCGAGGCCGAGCGCCAGCACCGCCGCTGGCGTCGCAGCGCCGGGCCGATGCAGATTGCTGACGCCCAGTCGAGCGGCCAGCGGCGCCGTCGCCGGCAAGTGGCGCGATACCCAGCGCGCCTGCCGCGTGATCGCCGCACCCAGTGCAAGATACAACAGCAGCGCGATCACGATCCCGCCGCCGCTCTCCAGCGCCAGCAGCGGCGCACCGCTGCCCCACAGCACCCAAACCGCCAGGGCGCCGAGTGGCACCATGATCCACAGCCGCTCGGACCAGCGCGGCGGCGGCGCCAGAATCCCGCGCAGCTGCGCCGCTGCCGACACCTCGCGAATCCCTGATAGCGACCACAACACCCCGGCGCTCGCCACCAGCGCGCCACAGCCCGCGGCAAATCCGAGGGCGCCGGGGTAGAGGCCTGCATCGATCGGAATCGGCAGGCGATCGCCCAGACTCGTGACCAGCAGCCACGGCGCCAGGCCGCCGAGACCGAGCCCGGCGAGAATGCCAAGCATGGCGATGGTCATGACCTCGAGGAAATAGATCGTCATCACCAACCGTGAGCCGGCGCCCAAGCATTTCAGCACGGCGATGGTGGCCCGGCGCCGCGCCAGATGGGCCGCGATCGCCTGGGCGACGCCGATGCCGCCGAGCAGCAGCGCAGCGAGGCCGACCAGGACCAGCAGGGTCTCGGTCTGGTCGATGAAGCTGGTCAGCATCGGCGAGGCGGTCGCAGCCTCCCGCGCCTGCCAGTCGATACCGGGGAAAGCCTTGTTGGCGGCTTGGAGGACAGACTTCGCCCGCGCCGGATCGTCGAGCCGTACCCGCCAGGAATGGGTCGTCAGGGTGCCGGGCAGGTCGAGCCCGCTCGCCTGCAAGCCGGCGCGCGAAATCACGACCGGCTGGCCGATCTCGAACATCCCCGCTTGTTCCGGCACGGCATCGAGGATCGCGCGTAGCTGGAAGACCCCGGTGCCGAGCCGCAGGGAATCGCCGAGACGGAGACCAAGCCGACTCAACACCGCAGGCGCCACGGCGATCCCCGGCACGCCGTCACGCAGCGCCAGTGCCCGACCGAGGTTGTCGGCGCCCGTGAGCGCCACCGCGCCATAGAGCGGGTAAGCATCGTCAATCGCCTTGACCGCGACCAGCAGCGGCGCGGTCTCGTCAACGCGGCGCACCATGCCGCGCAAGGCGATCACCGCCGAGACCCGGCCCTGCCGGGCCATCCAGGCGGTCGCGGCCGGCGGCGGGTCGCGCTGCGGCAGGCTGAACTCGAGATCGCCGCCGAGCATCTTGGCGGCATTGACGGCGAGGCCGCTCTTCAGCGCCGCCGAAACCGAGCCGACCCCGGCGATGCCCGCCACGCCGAGCGCGAGACAAGCGAGAAAGATGCGAAAGCCGGAGAAGCCACTCAGGAAATCGCCGCGCATCTCGCGCCAGGCGAGGCGCAGGGCCAGCAACATCTAGCCGACCCGCGTCCGGATTGCCCGGGTATCGGCCACGATCCGGCCGTCGGCGAGCGAGATCACGCGCTCGCAGCGCGCCGCCAAATCCGGATCATGCGTCACCAGGATCAGTGTCGAGCCGAGGCGCGCATTCCCCGCGAACAGCAGGTCGATGATCTGCGCGCCGGTCACGCCGTCGAGATTGCCGGTCGGCTCGTCGGCCAGCAGCAGCGGCGGATTGGCGATGATCGCGCGGGCGAGCGCCACGCGCTGCTGCTCGCCGCCAGACAGCTGGGCCGGATAATGGCCGCCGCGATGTGCGAGCCCGACGGCCGCGAGCCCTTCGCGCGCCCGGGCGATGCCGTCGCGGCGGCCGAGCAGGTCGAGCGGGATCGCGACGTTTTCGAGCGCCGTCATCGCCGGAATCAGGTGGAACGACTGGAAGATGATACCGATATGATCGCGGCGGAACCGCGCCAGCCCATCCTGATCGAGGACGGCGAAATCCTGGCCGGCCACGGCGACCGTGCCGCGGCTCGGTCGCTCCAGCCCGCCGATCAGGGCCAGCAGGGTAGATTTCCCGGAGCCCGAGGGGCCGATGATCGCGACGGTTTCCCCGGTGGCGATGGATAGGGTTATATCGGACAGGATCGTGACGGCGCCGCTGCCGCTCGACAGGGCGACATGGACATCATCCAGTCGGACGACCGGGTTCGCAGGGGATGGGTTCAAGGAGACGGCCAATGGCAGGGGGATTACGTTTGAAAGCATATGGCTCGGAACGCCGCGGTTTCAACCGGCTGCTGCTGCTCGTGCTGGCGATGATGATGCCGGTCCGGCCGGCCGCCGCCGATCCGGTCAAGATCCTGGCCCTCGGCGACAGCCTCACCGCGGGGCTCGGCCTCGCCCTCGACGACAGTTTCCCGACCCGGCTGCAGGCGGCGTTGTTGAAGGACGGCCACGACGTCAGCGTGATCAACGGCGGCGTCAGCGGCGATACCAGCGCCGGCGGGCTGGCGCGGCTTGATTGGGCGCTCGCCGATCATCCGGCCCTCGCCCTGGTCGAACTCGGCGCCAATGACGCCCTGCGCGGCATCAGCCCTGCTGTCACCCGCCGCAATCTCGAGCAGATCCTCGCCAAGCTCACCGCGGCCGGGGTCAAACCGATCTTGCTCGGTATGAAGGCGCCGGGCAATTGGGGCATCGGGTACGCCACGGACTTCGACAAGATCTACCCCGACCTCGCCGCCCAGTACAAAATCCCGCTCTACCCCTTCTTTCTCGACGGCGTCGCGCTCGATCCGAAATACACCCAGCCCGACGGCATGCATCCCAACCCGCAAGGCGTCGGGGTGATCGTCGGCCATGTTCTGCCAGTGGTGGAACGCGCGCTGGCACCTTAGTGTTGAACGCAGACAGCCCCCAAGGAACCACAGCCATGCCGAGCTCGCTTTCCGGACCCGTCGCCAAGCCGTATTCCGGCGGCAAACCGACCGCGCTGGTGGTCCTGCTGCACGGCGTCGGCGCCGATGGCCACGACCTCATCAGCCTCGCCTCCCATTGGGCGCCGCTGCTGCCGGATGCCGAATTCATCGCGCCCGATGGTCCCCAGCCCTGCGACATGGCCGCCTTCGGCCGGCAATGGTTCAGCCTGCAGGACCGTACGCCTGCGGTGATCTTCGCCGGCGTCAGCGCGACCGCGACGATTCTCGACCGCTTCCTCGACGAGGCGCTGGCGGCACGCGGGCTCGACGAAACCCGGCTGGCGCTGGTCGGGTTCTCGCAGGGCACGATGATGTCGCTGCATGTCGGGCTACGCCGCGCCCGCCCGCTTGCCGGCATCCTCGGTTTCTCCGGCGCATTGACCGGCCCGGACCGGCTCGCCGCCGAGATCCGCTCGCGCCCGCCGGTGCTGCTGATCCACGGCCAGGCCGACGCCGTGGTGCCGTTCTCGATGATGGGGCTGGCCGAGCAGACCCTGAGGGCCAATCATGTTCCTGTCGAAACGCTGGCCTGCCCCCGCCTCGGCCATGGCATCGACGAAGCCGGGCTGAAGCATGGCGGGGCGTTTCTGCAACGGGTTCTGGGCACGACCGAGGAGACCTGACATGCGCTTCCCCTACCTCTGCGCCTTGGCGGTGCTGGTCGTCCCGACGATCGCCGCCGATGCCGCCTCGACCCAGGATGCCAATGCCTCGGTCGCCCAGCCGAGTGCGATCGCGCAGCCAGCGGCGTTCCAGGTCTCGACCACGGATGCCGACACCACCGCGGCGTTTCAGGCGATGGTCACCGCAGGGACGAAAGCGGGCGGTTCGGTGTTCCTGCCCTGCGGCCATTACCGGATCTCCGCCCCGATCACGATCGGCAACGCCTACGGCTTCAGAATTTACGGCGAGGCCCGCGGCTGCGTGACCATCACCCAGTCGACCCCGGCGACGCCGATCTTCAAGATCGCCGGCTACGCCGATCATGCCTTCCGGATCGATGATTTCACCGCGAGCTGGTCGGCGCCCGATCGCGATCCGGGCGCCGCGATCGTCGAGATCGACGGCGGCGGCGGCGATGGTTCGGAATTCAATTTCGAGCTCGACCATTTGATCGGCACCAACGGCGCGCGGATGCTGTCAGTTCGCAAGGGCGGCCTCGCCTGGGGCGTCAATTTCCACGACAATACCCGCGAAAGCTCGATGACCGGCGCGATGATCGGGATGCCGTCGCAGGCCGGGATTCCGCATATTTCGATTCGCGACAATTACGCCCGGCTCGATGGCGGAACCATGACCGAGGACCTGTTTCAGATCTTCGCCTGCCCGCAGCTCATCGCCGAAAACAACGAGGTCAATGGGTACGGCAAGGGCGCCTTCGACAGCAAGAAGATGCACCTCTTCGCCCTCGGCCAGACCAGCGGCCTGATTCAGGGCTTCAATGTCGAGGGTGTCCATATCACTGGCGGCGGGGCGCTGATCTTCGTCGCCAATGGCGGCCCCAATCTGCAGTCTCTGGCCTTAAGAGATATTCGATTGGCTGC
>CAIUCF010000875.1 GCA_903897565.1 uncultured Rhodospirillales bacterium
CATCTGGAGGCCGTCGATCATTACGAGGCGCTGCAATGGATGCGCGACTTGGCCGGGCAGGAGACCCCGATCAGCGAGGCTGTCGTGCGAGAGTTGCGCCGGCGCATCGTCGCGCGGAGCCAGCCCGATATCGCCGGAATCTATAGTCGCTTCCCCGGTCGGATTGCCGGCTCGGCCGTGACTTTTCCCAATCCGGTCAAGATTCCGGGACTGATGCAGGAATTCGGCGCCTGGCTCGAAACCGCGCCGCCAACGCCGGCAGCGACGTTCGAGGCGCATTTCCGGTTGACGGCGATCCATCCTTTCGGCGATGGCAATGGCCGCACGGCACGCTTGCTGATGAATATGTTGCTGCTGCGCGGCGGCTATCCGCCGGTCGCCGTGCGGCCGGAAGACCGCAGCGAGTATCTGGCTGCGCTGGAGGCAGGCTCTCTCGCCGAGGATTCGAGTGCTTTCCAGACCCTGATGCATAGTCGGCTGGACGCCACCCTCGAGGAGTACCTTGGCGCGGTCAGGGCGGCGATGCCCCTGGAAAGGAGAATCGCCAAGGCGCAGTCAATCATGGCGAATGTCGCTCCTGAAGAACGCCGCCTGCCGGATGAGATCATCAGCGACCGCCGCCACGAATCCTCGAACGACTGAAGCAAATCGCCCCGGCCCATTGCGAGAAATGCCGGAATGGCTACACTCGCCCGCCACAGCTAACAAAGAGGGTGAACGACGCATGCTGGGTTTGATGCAACACCGGGAGTTGCTGCTCTCGTCGATTATCGATCACGCGGCGCGCTATCACGCGGATGGCGAGGTGATTTCGATCCGTGACGATCACAGCGTCGCCCGCACGACCTACGCCGATATCTCGCGGCGGGCGCGGCGGCTGGCGACGGCGCTGCAGGGGTTGGGCGTCGGCCATGGCGATCGCGTCGCCACCCTGGCGATGAACAGTGACCGTCATCTCGAGCTCTATTACGGCATCTCGGGCATCGGCGCGGTCTACAACACCATCAATCCACGCCTCGCCGCCGCCGATATCGCCTATATCGTCGAGCATGCCGAGGATGGCGTGATCTTCGCCGATCCCGGCTTCGTCCATATCCTCGAGACCATCGCGCCGCAGATCGCCGGCACCGTCCGCGCCGTCGTCGCGCTCTGCGCCGAGTCCGAGATGCCGAAGGCCAAGCTGCCGGCGGGGATGGCGCTGCTGTGCTACGAGACCTTGCTCGCCGCGGCCGAGGAGATCCCGGCCTGGCCGAGCTTCGACGAACGCTCGGCGGCCGGGCTCTGCTATACCTCGGGCACGACCGGGCGGCCCAAGGGCGCGCTGTACTCCCATCGCTCGATCCTGATTCACACGCTGATGCTGTGCGGCGGCGATGTCGCGGGTTTACGCGCCGTCGATCGCGTGATGCCGATGGTGCCGATGTTCCACGTCAACGCCTGGGGCTATCCGTTCGGCGTGCCGATGACCGGCGGCACCCTGATCATGCCGGGCCGCCATCTCGACCCGGTCTCGGTGCTGAATGTGATGAACCGCGAGAAGGTGACGATCGCGGCCGGCGTGCCGACCTTGTGGCTCAACCTGCTGAACCATCTGCGCGAGACCGGGGCGCAACTCGAAACCTTGGAACGGGTGCTGGTCGGCGGCGCGGCGATGCCGCGGGCGCTGATCGCGGCGTACCAGGATCTGGGCAAGCGCGTTTCCCATGGCTGGGGCATGACCGAGAGCAGCTCGGTCGCGACCTGGGGCGCGCCGAAGCCGGCGACATTGAAGCTCGACCGCGACGGCCAGATCGACGAGATCGCGACGCAGGGCCGGCCGGTCTACGGCATCGATGTCCGCGCCGCCGACATCCATGGCAACGAGGTGCCGTGGGACGGCAAGACCCAGGGCGAGCTGTCGTTTCGCGGCCATTGGGTGGCGAGCGCTTATTACCGCATGCCGGAAACCGCGATCGGCGACGATGGCTGGTTCCCGACCGGCGATGTCGGCGTGGTCGACGCCCAGGGCAATATCAAGCTCACCGACCGCACCAAGGACCTGATCAAGTCGGGTGGTGAATGGATCAGCTCGATCGACATCGAGAACATCGCCGTCGGCCATCCCGACGTGCTCGAAGCCGCGGCGATCGCCGTGCCCGACGAGCGCTGGGGCGAGCGGCCGATGCTGATCGTGGTCCCCCGCCCCGGCCGCACGCCGACGGCGGAATCGTTGAAGGAGTTCTATCGCGGCAAGGTCGCGAGCTGGTCGATCCCGGACCGCGTCGAGGTGGTCGAGAGCATCCCGCACGGCGCCACGGGCAAGATCCTCAAGACCGAGTTGCGGAAGATCTACGCGAAGTAGCGAGCAGGTAGGGCGGAAGAGCGTCAGCGTATTCCGCCATCCAGACATGGTGGAATACGCTGCGCTTTTCCACCCTACAGGGCTACGCGAAGTAGCGCCTCCTCGTCATCCCCGCGCAGGCGGGGATCCATGCGATCTCGGAAACGCTGGGACGCC
>CAIUCF010000876.1 GCA_903897565.1 uncultured Rhodospirillales bacterium
CAGGGCGCGGCCAATGCCATCGCGCCCGGCAAGCGGCCCCTGTCGTCGATGAGCCCCACTATCGTGCTCAAGGACGGCAAGGTGGTGATGGTGCTCGGCAGCCCGAACGGGCCCAGGATCATCTCGACCGTCCTGCAAACTGCGCTCAACGTCATCGACTACGGCATGGGTATCCAGGACGCCGTCGACGCGCCGCGCTTCCATGAGCAATGGCTGCCAGACATCTTGTTCGCCGAGCCCGGAACCTTTGCACCGGCCGCGGCGAGCGCGCTTGTCGGCATGGGCTATGTCCTCAAGGAAATTCCGCCCTTCGGTGCCTCCGAGGCGATCGCCGTTGTCCGCGGTCCCCGGCGTCTGGTCGGGGCTCACGACCCCCGATCTCCCGCAGGCGCAGCCGTCGGCTACTGACCTCGCCCACGCGGGTTGCATAACCTATTAGGCAATCGGGTCACGGTTGAGTATAATAGAAGGTCAGTCGACAACATCTGAGGCGGGGGAGCGTTGATGCCGTCATGATCGTTCGATCCGGCGACAGCGTCGATCCGGCGCCGTTATCTGCGCCGCCGTCGCCCCTCGTGCCACCGATCCCGGAACTCGAGAGCCTGTTTGCGGCTCAACGCCGGGCGTTTGCGGCGGATTTCAATCCGTCGCTCGCGCGCCGTCGCGACCGCCTGATCCGCCTGCTCGCCGTGACAGAACGACACGAGGCAGAGATCATTCGCGCGATCGACGGCGATTTCTCGGGGCGTGCCGCCCAGGAGACGCGGCTGGCCGAACTCTTCGTCATCCGCGCCGGCATTCGCCACGCCGTGCGCCATCTCAAGGGCTGGATGGCCGAACGCCGTGTGCCCACCGGGCTGCATTTCCGTCCCGGCTACAACCGTCTGCTTCGGCAACCGCTCGGCGTGGTCGGGGTCGTCTCGCCCTGGAACTATCCCTTTCAACTGGCGCTGGGGCCGACCCTCGCGGCGTTGGCGGCGGGCAATCGCGTGATGATCAAGCCGTCGGAACTAACGCCGCGCTTTGCCGAGTTGCTGAAGCGCTTGATCGCCGACAGCTTTGCCGAAGATGAAGTCGTGGTCGTGACGGGCGATGCCGAGCTTGGCCGCCGCTTCGTCAGCCTGCCCTTCGATCATCTGTGCTTTACCGGTTCGACGGCGGTCGGGCGACTCGTGGCCCAGGCGGCAGCGGCGAATCTGACCCCGGTGACCCTCGAACTCGGCGGCAAGTCCCCCGTGATTCTGGATGTTTCCGCCGATTTGGCGGTCGCGGCGCAGCGCATCGCCTATGGCAAGCTGCTCAGCGCCGGTCAGACCTGTATCGCGCCGGATTATCTGCTCGTGCCGCGGGGGCAAGCAGAGGCCGTGGCGCTCGCGCTCGCCGCGGCGATTGCGCGACTCTATCCCCGAATTCAGGGTAATCCGGATTACACGGCGATCATCTCGCCGCGCCATCATGCGCGCCTTCTCGACCTGCTCGCCGAGGCGCGCGATTCGGGAGCCCGAGTCGTGACCATCGCGCCGGAGGGCGAGGTCGTGCCGCCGGAGAGCCGAAGACTGCCGCCGACTCTCGTGCTGCAGCCCGGGCCGACGACGCGGCTGATGCGCGAAGAAATCTTCGGGCCGATCCTGCCGATCCTGGAATACGACAACCTCGATGCCGCGATCGCCACAGTCAATGCCGGCGACCGGCCGCTGGCGCTGTATTGGTTTGGCGCCGATACCCAGAACCGCGACCGCGTGCTCCGCGAGACGATCTCGGGCGGCGTCACCGTCAATGACTGCCTATGCCATCTTGCCCAAGAAGACCAACCCTTTGGCGGTGTCGGGCCCAGCGGCATCGGGGCCTATCACGGCGAATGGGGCTTTCGCAGTTTCAGCAAGGAAAAGCCGATCTTCTACCAGGCGCCACGCAACGGCCTGCCGCTGCTCTACCCGCCTTATGGGCGGGTCTTCGAGGTCGTGATGGCACTGATCCGGCGGATCACCTGAATGCAGAATATTTCGACATGACCGAGACTTTCGATTTCATCGTGATCGGCGGCGGTTCGGCCGGCTGCGCCGTCGCCGGCCGGCTATCCGAGGATCCCGCGGTGAGCGTCTGCGTGATCGAGGCCGGGAGCAAGGGCGACGGACCGATCGTCCGGACGCCGGTCGGGGCGCTGGCGATGTTGCCGACGAAACTCGGCAACTGGGGCTTCGAGACCGTGCCGCAGCCGGGTCTCGGCGGGCGGCGTGGCTACCAGCCGCGCGGTCGGATGCTCGGCGGCTCCTCGGGCATCAACGCGATGATCTACATCCGGGGCCACCGCCTCGATTACGATCACTGGGCTGCGCTCGGGAATCCAGGCTGGTCGTTCGCCGATGTGCTGCCCTATTTCAAGCGCAGCGAGCGCAATGAACGATTCACGGACGATCTCCACGGCCGCGATGGCCCGCTCTGGGTTAGCGATCTGCGCACCGGAAACCGCTTTCATGCGCGCTATCTCGAAGCCGCGCGCAGCGCCGGCCTGCCGCTGAATGAGGACTTCAACGGCGCCGAACAAGAAGGTCTGGGTGTCTATCAGGTGACCCAGCGCGACGGCGAACGCTGGAGCGCGGCGCGGGCTTATATCCTGCCGCATCTCGGCCGCCGCTCCAATCTTCTGGTGAAGACGGCGACCCAGGTCACGCGGGTCCTGTTTGAGGGCCGTCGCGCCGCCGGTGTCGAGGTGAACCGGGATGGCGTGACGACGCGGATTGCGGCGCGGGGCGAGATAATCCTAGCGGCGGGGGCCTTGCAAACGCCGCAGCTGTTGATGCTGTCGGGCATCGGCGACGGCTACGAACTCGGCGAGTTCGATATCCCGCTGGTTCATCATCTCCACGGCGTCGGCAAGAACCTTCAGGACCACCCTGATTTTATTTTCGGCTACAAGACACGGGGGCTCGATTCCGCCGGATTTTCGCTGGCCGGGACGGTTAAGCTGCTGCGCGAGTTCTACCGTTATCAATCCGAGCGTCGCGGCATGCTCACGTCGAATTTCGCCGAATGCGGCGGCTTCCTGAAGACCCGGCCCGAGTTGCCGGTCCCCGATATTCAACTCCACTTCGTGCTCGGACTCGTCGATGATCATGCCCGCAAGCTGCATCTCGGGCATGGCATCTCCTGCCATGTCTGCGTGTTGCGCCCGCGCAGCCGTGGCACCGTCGGGCTGGCCGACCGCGATCCTTTGGCAGCGCCCCTGATTGACCCTGCGTTCTTTCGCGATCCGCAGGATCTCGAAGATCTCGTGAACGGCTTCAAGATCGCACGGCGGCTGATGGCGCAGCCGAGCCTCGCCGATTGGATCATCGAGGACGTGTTTACCGGTGGTGTTGCCGATGATGACGCGATTCGAGCCGTACTGCGGCAGCGCAGCGATACCGTCTATCACCCGGTCGGGACCTGTCGGATGGGACAGGACGAGGACGCCGTGGTCGATGCGGCCCTGCGGGTCCACGGCATTGAAGGATTGCGGGTGGTCGATGCCTCGATCATGCCGAGCTTGATCGGCGGCAACACCAACGCGCCCAGCATCATGATCGGCGAGAAGGCCGCCGATCTTATTCGCGGGCGCTCGCTGCCGCCGGAGCCCGGTATCGCGATGATTGCGCCGGCGGATCCGCTCTCCGACCTCGACCGGCTTGACCTCCGGCTCCGGCTGCCCACCTCATAAGCGCAAGAGAACAGCGAGCAGGAGGCGTTGCGATGAAGGCGATCTGGAACGGCAAAATCATCGCTGAAAGCGACGATACGGTCGTCGTCGAGGGCAATCACTATTTCCCGGAAGCTGCTCTCGATCGCAGTCTGATCGCGCCGAGCGCGACGAGCTCGGTCTGCGGCTGGAAGGGCACAGCCAAATATTACAGCCTCGTCGTCGACGGCAAGACCAACGCCGACGCCTGCTGGTACTATCCCGAACCCAAGGAGGCGGCTAGTCAGATACGGGGCCGGGTCGCGTTCTGGAGGGGTGTCCAGGTCGCCTAGACCGCAAACGGCGCGGCGCGGCCGCGTGCCTAGTCCAAGCCAGGAAAGAACCTAAAAAATGGGCAGTCCCGGATCCGTCGGCACGACCAAGCTCTTCGAAAACGACGATATCATCATGTGGGAGTTCGTGCTCGACCCGGGTGCCAGGACGCCGTGCCATACCCACGAGCATGATTACGTCTGGTACGTGATCGAAGGCACGACGCTCGAGGTCTTCGACAAGAACGACGCCTATCTCGGGGCGTTCGAGGCGCCGACCGGGGCGGTATTCCCGCTGCGGCTCGAGGGCGACGAGTTGGTGACGACCAATGGTTCGGGCCTGCGGGCGCCGGCGACCCATAGCGCCCGCAATGCCGGGCCGACGCGTTATCGCGAGGTTCTGGTCGAGAGCAAACGCCGTCGGGATTAGGCGCCGCCGGCTCCCTTGTCTTCGGCGAGCCGGGCCTTTACTGCCGCGACCACGGATTCCAGGACCTTGAGACGGGCGTGGTATTTGTCGTTGGCGGCGACGAGGACCCAGGGCGCGTCGCGGGTGCTGGTGCGCTCGATCATATCCGAGGCGGCAGCCTGGTAGCCGTCCCACTTCTCGCGATTGCGCCAATCTTCCTGGGTGATCTTGAATTGCTTGAAGCGGGTCTGTTCGCGCAGCTGGAAGCGCTTGAGCTGTTCCTCCTTGGAGATCTGCAGCCAGAACTTGAGCACGATCGCGCCGTGGCGGGTCAGCTGGTCCTCGAACTGGTTGATCTCGGAATAGGCGCGCATCCATGCCGCCTCGGAGCAAAAGCCCTCGACCCTTTCGACCAGCACCCGGCCATACCAGCTGCGGTCGTAGATCGTGAACCGACCCTTGCGCGGCAGGTGGCGCCAGAAGCGCCAGAGATAGGGTTGGGCGCGCTCCTCATCCGTCGGCGCCGCGACCGGAATAGTTTCGTAGAGCCGGGCGTCGAGTGACGCCGTGAGACGGCGGATGGCGCCGCCCTTGCCCGCCGCGTCCATGCCCTCGAAGACGCAGACGACATTGTGGCCGGCGAAGCGCGGATCGCGGGTGAGCATCGCGAGTTCGGCCTGCAGCTTGCCCATACGCTTCTCGTAATCCGCCTTGGCGACGGCTGCAGCGAGATCCATCCGATCGAGAATGTAGAGGTCGTCCACCGGGCGAAGGATCGGCGGCGCGGCCTCAGTTCGCGGCGCGGCGCTGTCGACGACGTCGAGCCGCTTGCGCATCGCCTCCAGCAGGGTCTTGCCGACCATGATCGAGCGATATTCCGGGTTCTCGCCTTCGACGACGATCCAGGGCGCCCAGCCGGTCGAGGTCGCCCGCAACACGTCTTCGCTGATGCGATAAAACCGGTCGTACTGCTTGAAGAAGTCCCAATCGCGCTCGGTCACGCGCCAGCGCGTCGCCGGGTCGGATTCCAGCGCCTTCAGGCGCTTGCGTTGTGGCTCCTTGCCGAGATGGAACCAGAACTTCAGGACCTGGACGCCTTCCTCCGACAGCATCTTCTCGAAGGCGTTGGTTTCCTCGATCGCCCGCAACAGGTCGACTGCGCCGCTGCGCTTGAAGACCCTATCGATGATGGGCGCGGTGTACCAGGAGCCGAACAGGATACCGATGCGTCCCTTGGGCGGCAATTTGCGCCAGTAGCGCCACATCGGCGGCCGCTCCAACTCCTCGTCCGACGGCGTGTCGAAGGCATGGGTGAGGATATGACGCGGATCCATCCACGCGTTCAGCAGATTGACGGTCTCGCCCTTGCCCGCGCCGCGCACACCGGAGATCAGGAGCACCAGCGAGGAGCGCTTATCCTCGGCGAGCCGAAACTGCGCTTCGAGGAGATCGGCGCGAAGTTCAGGCTCGATACGGCGATATTCTTCCTTGGACAGGCGGTGCCCGAGCTCCGCAGTCTCGAACATAAATCATCTCCCTACTGCACAGGCGCAGCGACATAAGCCTGTCACGACAGGCGGTTGACAACCTTGCGGTGGATCAAACCGAAGGTGACACGAACGCGGTATTACCGGGATCCGGACGTAATCTCGTGGCGGAAGATCAGCACGATCTGGCGGCCGATATCGGCTGGTGAAAGCGGGCCCTTGCGATACCAGGCGACCACGCTGTTGAGCAGATTGAGGAGCAGGAGGCGGTAGAGTTTGCGGTCGAGGCGCGGGTCTAGGGGTAGTTCGGCAATCAGTGTGACGAAGATCTGCTCGAAGGTGTCACGCTTGGCGACGAGATGTTGGCGAACCTCCTCGGGCACGGCACGAAAATCATTCATGAGCGGCATCGTCAGCGAGTTGGGGTCGAGCTGGATCTCGAGCAGGGCGATACAGGCGACTTCCAGTCGCCGCCAGGGCTCGGCGTATGCGGCGATTTCCTGTTCGATGAGGTCGCCCGCCGCCTGCAGCGCCGCGTCGTGGATCGCGATGAACAGGGCGTCCTTGGATTTGATGTGATGGTAGAGCGAGCCACCCAACAGCCCGACACGCTCGCCGATGTCGCGCACCGAGGTTGCGAGGTAGCCGCGTTCTGCGAACAGCGCCGCTGCCGCCTCGAGGATCTCGCGGTAGCGCTCGCTGACGTCCTCCTTGAATAGGCTTCGCGGGAACCGCGTCGTGGGGACCGGTTGAGAACGAGTGGGCGATTCGGAGGGCATCTGAAATCCTGCCGGGCTGGTTTACCTCACGATTTTTACACGAGATCGCGCTCGAGGGAGCAAGCGTTGATCGCCAGGTTGTCCCGATGACGCCGCGCGGATCTCTATGTTCGCGCGATGTTATCGCTATTTCAGTCGGACAGTCCGCTTGCGGCGCGACGAGGCGGTCACTATGGTGGCCGCCAAATCGGCCGCCGGTCCTCGTTTCCGTGTCGCGGCCGATCAGTAGAATAGACCGTGTGGGAGTTCGAATATGCCGCCAGCCAATCTCGATCCGGGGCTGCTCGCCCTGCTGACGCAGATGCTGGAAAGCGGGGTCCAGCCGTTTCACCAGGGGACTCCCGAGGCCGCACGGAGCCTGTTGGCGAGTCTTTGCGCGCTGTCCGGACCCGGTCCGGAGATGGCTCGGGTCGAGAATACCGAGTTGCGGGGCAAGGATGGCGGGAGGTTTCGCGTGCGGGTTCTCACCCCCATGGGCACCGTCAGCGGGATTATCGCCTATTATCATGGCGGCGGCTGGGTTTGCGGCTCGATCGATGATTACGACACGCTTGGTCGGACTTTGGCGGTGCGGACCGGATGCGCCGTGGTTCTGGTCGATTATCGCCTGGCGCCGGAGCACCGCTTTCCAGTTCCGGTCGAAGATTGCTGGGTCGCTCTGAACTGGATATTGGACAATAGAGCCGCGCTCGGCGGTGCGACCCTTCCGGTCATGGTGGCGGGGGACAGCGCAGGCGGCAATCTCGCCGCGGTGGTGGCGCTGAAGGCCCGGGATGCAGGCAAGAAACTGGCACTGCAGGCGTTGATCTATCCGGTCACCAACTTCGACCCGGAAACCGCGTCCTACCGCAACCCGGACAATCAGTTGCTGCTGACCGCGACCGACATGCTGTGGTTCTGGGATCATTATCTGCCGGACAGCGCGGCGCGGCGGCACCAGGACGCTTCGCCGCTGCTGGCAGCGTCGCTTGCCGGCGTGGCGCCGGCCGTGGTGATCACCGCGGAACATGATGTGTTGCGCGATGAAGGCGAGGCCTATGCCGGGAAGTTGGCTGCGGCCGGTGTGTCAGTTGCTCTGAAGCGGTTCGAGCGTCAGGCCCATGGCTTCTTCACGATGGTCAATATCCTGCCTGCCAGCGGCGATGGCATCGGATTTCTAGCTGATGCCGTCAGGGCGGCGCTGGGCTAGCGCAAGCTGCGGCGGCAACTCCAGCAGGGGAATTGCGACAATCTAGGGCGGCGCAGCAAGGCTGCGCGGCCCCGATGTCCGCCGCCGGAGTTCGCACTATCATCCTAAGTCGATCCCAATTTCTGGAAAGGGTTCACTTGAGACTTGCTCAAGTAACTATAAGTTATATAAAAATCTCCGGCGGA
>CAIUCF010000877.1 GCA_903897565.1 uncultured Rhodospirillales bacterium
CCGAAATCGTCGATATAGGCGAGCCGCTGCGGCCAAGCGGCGTTCAGCTCGATCAGATGGCGGGCAAAATTGAATTGTTCCGGCGGATGGGGCACCAAATCTGGCACAACGCGCTCCCTAATGAAGAAGGACGCCGCTGAACCGCAGCGGAAGCGCCTCCTGTTTGTAGGACCGTCAGGCGGCCGCGGTGAAGTCGATCGCGCCGCCCGGAAGCAGATAGAGCACGATGGCGCGGCCCGCCGTGACGGTCGGTTTATGGGCGCTGCCCGGTGCGTAGACCACCCAACCGGCGCCGGCGCCGTCGAATTTGGCGGCATCGTCGATCGGCATCACGAGGTCGATCTCGCCATTGGGGTGTACATGGTGAGGCCCGACGACATCGTTCATATCCACGACATCGACCGAGAAACCGTGGGTCGCGGGACTCGGCTTGATGACCCGCCCATACCTGATGCCGCCGGCTTCCCGGGCGCAGAGCCAGCCCTCCGCGATGCCGTCGCGGCAGGCCGCGACCAGATCCTGAAATATCTTGCTCGACGGCGCGTAACGGGTATTCAGGCCATGCGCGAGCGTGTCGTCGAGGGGCTTCCCCGTCAGATCCGCCGTCAATTCCTGAATCTGGCGCGTGAAACTCTCGACTCCCATGCCCGCTCCTCACCGGATGATTTATCGCGATGTCGTAGACCGCATCGCATTTGATGTATGTCAATGCATATTGAGAAATGTATAATAGTGCGTCAAGATTAATCTCAAGCCCTCGCTTCCTCGCCCTTCCTTCCGCCATCGAGCATGATCGACAAATCCGACGAGACCGCATCCGCAGCAGACCGAGCCGATGACGAAGCCGCGATGACGGCCGCCGCGTCGCCGGCTTCGAGCGCGCGTGATCCGTATTTCGCCCGGCTCGGCGACCGCGTCCGCCGGTTGCGCGCCCGTGCCGGATTGACCCGCAAGGAATTGGCCCGCGACGCCGACGTCTCCGAACGCCACCTCGCCAACCTTGAGGCCGGAAGCGGCAATCCCTCGCTGCAGATCCTCCGCCAGATCGCCCACGCCTTCCATTGCAGCATCGCCGAACTGCTCGACGACACCACCGGCGGCAACGCCGACTGGCCGCTGCTTCGCGATTATCTGGTCGGCCGCAGCGCCGAGGAACTGGCGCAGGCGCGCCGCGTGCTGATGGAGCTTTTCGACGGTGGCGCCGAGCGCCGGCGCAACCACATCGCTCTGATCGGCTTGCGCGGCGCCGGGAAGTCGACCTTGGGGCGGCTCCTGGCCGAGGATTTGCGCTATCCCTTCATCGAAATCAGCCGCGAGGTAGAACGCATCGCCGGCTGCCCGCCGACCGAGATCCACGCCCTCTACGGCGCCACCGCCTATCGCCGCTACGAGAAGCAGGCGCTTGAAGAGGTGATCCGGCGTCAGCCCAATGCGGTGATCGCGACCCCGGGCGGCCTGGTCTCCGAGCCCTCGACATTCAACATCCTGCTGCAGAGCTGCCTGACCATCTGGCTGCGGGCGACGCCAGAGGACCATATGAGCCGGGTAGTGGCGCAAGGCGATATGCGACCGATGGCCGGCAATCGCCAGGCCATGGATGATCTCGA
>CAIUCF010000878.1 GCA_903897565.1 uncultured Rhodospirillales bacterium
GCCCGCCTCGACGATGCCAGCTGGGACAAGGACGTGGTCGCGGAGACCACGTAGCCGCGCGCGGGTTTCCGAGGCCTTACAACGTTACCTGCGTCCCCAGCTCCACCACGCGGTTTGAGGGAATCTTGAAGAAATCGGTGGCCGACATCGCGTTGCGGTTCATCGAGACGAACAGCTTCTCCTGCCACATCGGCATGTCCGCGCGGATCGACGGAATCAAGGTTTCGCGGCCGATGAAGAACGAGGTCTGCATCAGGTCGAATTCTAGGCCGAGCGTGCGGCACAGGCGCAGGGCCTTCGGAATATCGGCATCCTGGGAAAATCCGTAGCGCAGGATGATGCGATAGAAGCCCTCGATCAGGCCTTCGACCTGAACGCGGTCCTTGCCGGGCACTCGCGGCACCGGCTCGGTCACCACCGTCAGGAACACGATCCGCTCATGGAGGATCTTGTTGTGCTTCAGGTTATGCAGCAACGCGGTCGGCACCGAGTCGGGATCGCTGGTGAGGAAGATCGCAGTGCCGGCGACCTTCTGAACGGTGCTCTCCTTCTGCCGCCGCAGGAACATCGGCAAGGGCAGGGATTCCTCGAACAGCCGCCGCGCCAGAATCTGCCGGCCCCGTTTCCAGGTCATCATCAAAAGAAAGACGCCGAGCCCGACGCCGACGGGGAACCAGCCGCCATTGGGAATCTTGAGCAGATTGGCGGCCAGGAAGCTCATATCGACCATCATGAACAGGATGCCGAGGCCCAAGCATTGCCAGAGCGGCCAGCGCCAGAGCCTTCGCGCCACGATCAGCGCCAGCATCGTCGTCGTCGCCATCGTCCCGGTCACCGCGATGCCGTAGGCCGCCGCGAGATTGGCCGAGGAGCGGAACCCGATCACGAGCAGGATGACGCCGATCATCAGGGCGGTGTTGGCGTCGGGGACGAAAATCTGCCCCTCCTCCGCGCCCGAGGTGTGACGGACTTCCATGCGGGGGGCAAAGCCGAGTTGGATGGCCTGTCGGGTCAGGGAGAACACGCCCGAGATCACCGCCTGGCTAGCGATCACGGTTGCGAAGGTGGCGAGCAGGACCATGGGCCAGAGGCTCCAGGACGGCACCATCAGGTAGAACGGATTTGACGCCGCCGCCGGGTCGCTCAGCATCAGGGCCGATTGTCCGAAGTAATTGAGCAGCAGCGCCGGCAGGACGAGCCCGAACCAAGCAAGCTGGATGGGTTTCTTGCCGAAATGGCCCATATCGGCGTAGAGCGCTTCGCCGCCGGTTACCACCAGCACGACGGCACCAAGCAGGATGAAGGCATGCCAGCCATGGGCCATCATGAACCACGCGGCGTACTCCGGATCCACGGCCGCGAGGATCCTGGGGTGATGCACGATCTGGCTGATGCCGAGCAGGGCGATGGTAACGAACCACAGGCCCATGACAGGGGCGAAGACGGCCCCGATCTTGGCGGTGCCGCGATCCTGGAACCAGAACAGCGCGATCAGGATTCCGAGCGAGATCGGCACGATGAAGCGATGCAGGGCGGGAGTCGCGACGTCGATGCCCTCGACCGCGGAGAGCACCGAGATCGCCGGCGTGATGATGCCGTCGCCGAAGAACAGCGCCGCCCCGAACAGCCCGAGGATCAAAACGACCCCCAGCCGCGAGCTCTTGGCCGCGCGCTCGTGGACCAGCGCCAGCAGCGCCATGATGCCGCCCTCGCCGCGGTTGTCGGCGCGCATCACGAACAGCACGTACTTGATTGTGACGACCATGAACAACGCCCAGACCACCAGCGACGCGATCCCGAAGACATTCGCGGTGGTGACCCTGAGGCCGTTCTCGGCGCTAAAACATTGCTGGATGGCATAGAGCGGGCTGGTGCCGATATCGCCGAACACGACGCCGACGGCGCCCGCGGATAAGGCAAACAGGCGGCGGGTCTTGGCATCGGTCATGGCACTGGCAGGCGTCGTCATCTCGGATCCAGATTTCAGGAAGGAACCGCGCGCACCGGGAAATGCGGCGGCGGCAGCCCACCCCATGGGACGCCGCGGCTACAATACTACAGACGAGGTTGATGCGCGTCGCGCCATTCACGGGATAGGTTCATTCGCCGCGGATCGCGCGCTCAGCCCCGACCGGGCCGCTTTGGCGATCCGGGGACGGCGGGGATGGTCTTGAGATAGGCGGCGATGGCGTCACGATCGGCGGCTTTGAGCACCGCCATCCGGTCGAGCACCTCGCCCATCCGCCCGCCAATCGCGTCGCCCGAGGGGGTGAAGCCGGTTGCGAGGAAGTCGGCGATGTCGTGGCGGCTCCAGCGGCCGATCCCGGATCGCGGATCTTGGGTGATGTTGGCCGCCGGCGGCCCCGCCTGTCCCGGCATCGCGTAGCCGGCGAAGGCACGGGCTTCGATCCTGCCGCCGAGCGCGTTGCGCGGCGTGTGACATTCCTCGCAATGTGCGACGGCCTCGACCAGATAGGCACCGCGGTTCCATTGCGGATCATGGCCCGGGTTGGGCGGCAGCGGACCGGGATGGAAATACAGCGCGCGCCAAGGCAGCAGCAGCGCCCGGATCGACCACGGAAAATGCAGCGCATGCGGCCGGTTCGGCTGCGCCACCGCTGCTTGCGTCATCAGATAGGCCTTGATGTCGAGGATGTCGCGGTCGCTCATCTGGGTAAACGACGTGAAGGGAAAGGCCGGGTAGTAAGGGACGCCGCGGGGCGAGATACCGCGGCGCAGCGCTCGCAGGAAATCGGCGTCCGACCAGCGGCCGATGCCGTTAACCGGATCGGACGTGATGTTGCGGGTGTAGAAGGTGCCGTAATTGCTGGCGATCGCCACGCCGCCGGCGAGGAACGCGCCGTGATGGCGGGTATCGGTATGGCAGCCCTGGCAATTCGCCGCCGTGAACAGATATTGGCCGCGCTGCACCGGGCCCAGATCCGTTGTCGGGTCGGGGGCGGGGTCGACGGTCTGCGGGCGATCCGGCCCGGCACATGCCGTCATCGCCAGCATGATCGCCAGCAGCGCCGATCGTGGCCTCAAGACGCTGCCGCCAGCTGCGCAGCGAGCGTGTCGAGACGGCGATCCATGCACCACCGCCACAGCGGCGGGATCAGCGCCAGCAGGACTGCCCCCGCATAGCCGCCCGGCAGCAGCGGGCCCGCCGGGTCCGGGCGGAGTTGGAAATAGGCCGCCTGAGCGCGACGATGATGATCGCTGTGACGGCCCATATTGAACAGCAAGCCGTTGGCGATGCCGCCGCGCGTATTCCAGGAATGATAAGGCTGCAGCGGCTCGCGGGTCCCGCTCGCGTCCCAGCGTCGCACCATGCCGTAATGGGCGACGTAGTTGAACATCTCCAGCAACAATATCGAGATGACGCTGACGAGCGCGAGCAGCAAACCGGCGCGCCAGCCGAGGATCGTGAAGAGCGAGAGATAAAGCATGGAGCTGATCGCCAGATCCTGGCGGCAGCGATGGGCGAGCCGGCGCCAGGGCCTGCCGACGAGCCGCCGTTGCTCGAACCGCCAGGCGAAGATCCATTGTTCGATAATTGTCCGCACCAGGAAGCGATAGCTGCTCTCGCCGCGCCGCGCGGTCGAGGGATCCAATGGCGTCGCCGCGTAGCGATGATGACCATAGAGATGGGCGATATGGGAATGACGGTAGCTGAGCAGCGCCAGCAGCGCCTGCCCGCAGAACTGGTCGCGGCGATCACCGCTGTGGATCATCTCGTGGGCCGCGACGAGGCCGAATATCCCGGAGATGGCGGCGATGGCGGCGGCCAGGGCCAGAAAGCCGCCGACGCCCAACGTCGGGTCGGACGAGCGGTGCAAGCCCCACAGCAGCAAAACCACGATACAGATGACGAACAGCCGCGGGATCGCCCGGCGGTCACTCAGGGTGGCCGCAGCGTCGGCGACGACCGCGGCATCGCTGCCGCCGGCCAGCAGCGCTGCAATGATCCCCGGGATCACGAGAAGGCCGTAGAGCGGGTTGCCGGCGTCGAGGATCGGCAGCGCGATCAGGAACAGGAAAGGGCCGCCATATCGCAACACGATGCACCCCTCTTGCGCGCTGCTGCGATCCTACCGTCGCCGCTCCTGCTTGTCGCTAAAAGAAGACGTAGGACCGGACCACGACATTCTTGCGGCAGCGGGCATCGGCGGGCGCGGTGGGGTCGATACAGGCGGTATGGAACGACCAGCGCGAGACCGAGCCGTCGGTCACCGAGTCGTAGCATTTCAGCATCGAGACCTCGGTCGATTTCTGCTGGGGAAACCAGTACCACTCATGGTCGGGACGATAGGTGAACCGGGTGGTCTCGCCGACGCGGTCGTCATAGATCCGGTAGTTGGTGATATAGGCCTGGTCGGCGAACGAGGGCCAGGCGCAGAGCACGAACGGATACTGTTCGACCGTTTCCATCGGCTTGGCGAGATTGATCGACATGAAGCGCCGCGCCATCTTTTCGTCGGCCTCGGCCTCGGTGTAGTGCTGGGTGCGGCCGAAGTTGCGCAGGTTCTTGGTCAGCAGCTCGCGGCAGCGCACCCGGCCGCTGTTGTCGTTCAGATCATTGTGGACGATGTTGGCGTAGTTGGCGTTGACGCCCGGGTTCTTGTTGTCCTGATCCTCGGTGCGGTCGCCAGTGTAGTCCTTGTCGAAGACGTCGTGATTATAGACCAGCGCGTCCGTGGCGCCGGGGAAGAACTCGAGCAGCAGCTTCTCGATCTCGGGGTAGAATACCCGCTCGACCTCGGCCGAATCATAGAAATTCGCGCAGGCGGATTCGAGATGCGCGAGCGAGACGCCGAGGCGGTCCATGCTCTCAGGGCTGTTGGGCGACAGACCAGGGTGGTACTCGGCGATGCGCCGGGCGTCGCGCATGATTTGTGGAAAATAGAGGTCGCGGCGCAGGTTGTCGTCCTCGTTCCGGCGCAGGATCGCCGCGAGATCGGCGCGCGCCGGATCCCGCCACACCGCATTGGACGACACCACGGAATAGGTCGGCCGCTCGTAGATGGTATAGGGCATCGGCAGCGCCAGCCCGCCTTCCGGGGCCTTGATACCCTTGGCGCGGATATAGTCGAGGCAGGTCTGGTAATCGCGGAAACCGAGGCCCCATTTCGTCGCGATCGGTCCCGGTGGCGCATTGTCGATCATCTCGATGATGCGCCGTCCCTCGCCCAGGGCGATCTCGGCAAGCGCGTCTTTCAGCGCCTCCGCGGTCCCGGCATCGCCGTCACGCTCGAACGACATGTAGGACAACCCGCCATTGGCCGCGATCGCCGGCGGCTGGCCGGCGGTGCGTTGGAGCGGCGGCACATAGCCCGACGAAACCTGCTTCTTGCTGGCGACCTGAACCTGGCTCATGGCAAACCTCGGGTTGGTTTGAAACGACGGTGGCACACGGCGCCTGGGTTTTCCAGACGGTGAGGGCTCAGCCAGACGCGGGTGCGCCGCGCGGCTGGTGCAGACCTCTCTCCGCCTTCCCCTACGTTTCGACCGAGCAGTGTGCCTCGCAGGCTGGAGGCTCTGTGGATTACACTCGTAATATCTCTGGATAAATCGAGCATTTCATGCGTGGACGCGGGCGGGATGCCTTAGATTTTAGGGTCCACCCCGGGGAGCCTGTCGGAGGAGCGGGACCAGGCGGGCAGGGGATTGCCAGTACAAAGGGATTGTCGTCTTGCCATTGAACAACCACCGTATCGACCCTGGCCCGGACGCCTTCGGCAGCCTGCGCGATATCAGAATCATCGATCTGACGCAGATGCTGGCCGGTCCTTATGGCACTATGGTGCTGGCGGATCACGGCGCCCAGGTGATCAAAGTCGAGGCGCCGACCGGCGACCTTACACGCCATGCCGGTCCCTACCGGACCGAAGACAGCGAGCGCGTCCTCGGCGGGTATTTTCAGAGCATCAACCGCAACAAGCAGAGCGTGGTGCTGAACCTCAAAAGCGAAAAGGGCAGAGACGCCCTCAAGGCCCTGATCCGCGATGCCGATGCCGTCGTCGAGAATTTCCGAGCCGGCGTCATGGACCGGCTCGGCCTGTCCTACGAGACCTTGCGGGAGATCAACCCGCGACTCGTCTATGGCGCCTTACGTGGCTTCGGCGATCCCCGCACCGGGGCCTCGCCCTATGGTGAATGGCCGGCCTTCGACGTTATCGCCCAGGCGATGGGCGGCGTCATGGCGATCACCGGTCCGGACGCCGCGACCCCGACCAAGGTCGGCCCTGGCATCGGCGATATCGTTCCAGGCTTGTTCCTGGCCTTCGGCGTGCTGGCGGCGATCCATCATGCGCGACGCACCGGCGAAGGCCAGTTCGTCGATGTCGCCATGACGGATGCGATGCTCTCAGTCTGTGAGCGGATGGTGTGGCAGAATTCGGTCCTCGGCATCGTGCCCGGCCCCGAGGGCAATCATCACCCCTTCCTCTGTCCGTTCGGCATGTTTCCCGCCAAGGACGGCTTCGTCACGATCGCAGCGCAGCAGGACAGTTTTTTCTCGCTGCTGTGCGAGCAGCTGGAGACGCCGGCGCTCGCCGAAGATCCGCGGTACCTATCAGAAGCCTCGCGGAGCCTGCACCGTCACGACTTGATCGCACAACTTGGCCTCCTGACCCGGATGTTCGACAAGGCGGAATTGATGCGCCGGCTCGGCGGGCGCATTCCCTTCGGTCCAGTCATGGACGTCACCGAAATCTGTGCGGATCCCCATTTCGCCGCTCGCGAGATGCTCATCGACGTCGGGCAGCCCGGCAGTACTCCGGTCCGTATCGCCGGCGTCCCGATCAAGATGACCGTCACTCCGGGCGGCATCCACCGCCGCAGCCCACTGCTCGGCGAACACCGCATCGTCCGACTGCGCGAGGCCGGTCTCTCGGACGCCCAGATCGCCGATATCTTCGCCGAGTAACAAGGGTCACGCCGCGCCACCCGTCGCCGGAAACGCAGCCTGGAACCTTTGCAGGGCAGCGATAATCTGCGGACGCCGCGCGAGAATTCGCTCGATCGGGCCGCCACAGCCGATCGCCAGAGTCATGTCGCCCATCGGCGACGGTACCGCCACCGCGACCGCCGCCAAGCCCGGCTTGGAATCCCCCTCGGTCGTGGCAAATCCCTGGTCGCGCACCTGCCGAATCAGCGTGGCGAAGCCCGTCTCGGAAATCCGCAGCCGATCTTCCGCGGCCTCGGCGTTGCTACGCCGAACCCAGCCGACGACCTCGTCATCCGGCTTCTCGCTGAGCAGGATGCGCCCCGGCGCCGAGCAGGTGATCGAACGCAGCGCGCCCGAGGCGATCTGCAGCCGGTTCGGCATAGTCGCCTCGACGGTGAGCACGTACTGGATCGCGCAGCCGTTTTGGATGGCGGCATAGACAGTCTCGCCGCCGCAGTCCTGCTGCAGCGCTTCCAGGCGTTGCGCGATCGAGCCGGCGGCGCTGAACCGGCGGGCAATCCAGCTGCCCAACAGCATCACCCGGATTGTCGGCGAGAACAGCCGGGTGGCGCGGTCATGGCCGATGTAGCCGAGATGGACGAGATTGCGCAGCAGCATGCTGGCGCTCGGCTGCGGTATGCCGAGATCGCGCGCGACCTCGCCGACTGTCAACCCGCGTTCGCGCTGCGAGAACAGCTCGAGCAACGCCAAGGTTCGTTCGGCGGATTTGACGGAGCGGACGGCCATGAGTTCTCCGGATGCCACGGAACAGCGGAACGACAGGATATCGCAGCACCCATATTACGTCTGTAATCACCCGTCTCAAGCGGCGGATTTTCGTTGTCGATCAGCATCCGGTGAGGAAGATGACGACAAGCATCACGACCAAGAATGGGCACTGCACATGATCACGCTCTACCAATTCCCGACATCGCCCTTCTGCGAGAAGGTGCGGCGGATGCTCGGCTATAAGCAGCTGGCCTATACCCTGGTCGATGTTCCGCGTGCCCTGGTCCAGGAGTACCGCCACGTCAGCCCGATTGGCAAATTCCCGGCGATCGAGTGCGACGGCGCCGCGGTCTATGATTCCACCGATATTGCCGAGTTCCTCGACGAGATCGTCGCGACGCCGCGACTGATCCCGCAGGATCCGCAGGCGCGTGCGCTCGCCCATGTCATCGAGGATTGGGCCGATGAGAGCCTGTATTTCTACGAGATCGAGATGCGGCTGGCCTGGCGCCACAACCTGCCCAAGGCGCTGCCCAGCTTCGCCGCCACCCTGCCCGGCCTGAGCGAGGCCGAATTGTTCGAGCGCATCGCAACGGGGGCCAAGCAGCTGACCACGGCCCAGGGCCTCGGTCGCAAGCCCGCCGACCGCGTCGTCAAGGACGCCGCCCGCCATATCGCGGCGATCGACGGGTTGCTTGGCGGTCGCGACTGGCTGGTCGGCAACATGCTCTCCATCGCCGATCTCGCCGTGGCCTGCCAGGTCAACGCCCTACGCTATGCCGAGGAATGCGAGAGATTGATCCAGCGCGTGCCCGCCGTGCTGGCTTGGCTCGCCCGGGTCGACCAGGCGGCGCCCGACGTTTCGGCAAACAGCCCCGCCTGATACGTAATTGGAGGACCCAGAGTGAAACATTACACGTGCGATGTCCTGATCGTCGGCTGCGGCGCCGCGGGTCTCACCAGTGCGCTGGCCGCGCTCGAAGCCGGCGCCTCCGTCATCGTGCTGGAGCGCTCACCCGCAGCTGATCGCGGCGGCAATACCCGGTGGACCGAGGCGATCTTGCGTCTGCGCGGCGGCGGCAAGCAGGATGGGCGCTACGCCGTCAGCGACGATTTCGTACCGTGGTACGCCGAGCAATCGGGCTATCACATCGCCCCCAGCTACGTTCAGGAATCGACACAGGCCTATGAGACCTGGTCGCCGGCGCTGAAGACCCTGCCCTTCCTCGATCCCGAGCTGCTCGACGCCTTCGCTACCAGCGTGCCCGACACCTTGGCCTGGCTCGAAGGCCATGGCATCAAGTTCCACCCTGTCGAATACCCCTTCATCTTCCCCGCCCCGCTCTACGGCATCTATGGCGGCGGTCTGGCGCTGATCGAGACGCTCTGTCCACTGGTCGAGCAGCGCGGCGCGACGATCCTCTACGAGATGACGGCAGTGCAGTTCCTCCTCGACGAGGATCTCGGTGTCGCCGGCGTCAAGGCCGTCCACAGCAATGAGGGCGCGATTTCGATCACGGCAAAACAGACGATCCTCGCCTGCGGGGGCTTCGAGGGCAATCCGGCGATGACGGCCCAGTATATGGGACCCAACGCCCGCTTCACCCGACCGACGGCGCCGGGCGGTTGGTACAACAAGGGCGAGGGCATCCGCCTCGCGCTCGATATCGGCGCCGCCCCGGCGGGCGATTTCGCCGAGTGCCACCGCCAGCCGATCGACCCGCGCTCGAGCGCGGCCGAGGCACTGATCGGCGCCTACCCCTTCGGCATCGTCGTCAACGCCGAGGGCCGGCGCTTCATGGACGAGGCGCCCGACAACCCGTTGCTCTATCTCGAAGAGCATTGCCGCCAGATCAACCGCCAGCCGCAGGGCATCGGCTATTTCATCTACGACGCCGCGATCCATGACATCCCGATGTGGCGGCGGATGATCCGCAGCGATCAGGCGGCAATCGAAGCGGCAAGCCTCGCCGAGCTCGCGGCCAAGATCGGCGTGCCGGCCCGCACGCTGGAGCAGACCGTGGCCGAATACAACGCTGCCTGCCCGACGGACGGCGATTTTCGCTACGCCCGCGACGACGCAAAGGCAACGGCGGCCTTCGAGCAGGGCGAGCCCTTCGATTGGGAAGCCGTGTTCGACCATCTCGCGACCGAAGGCCTGAGCCCGTCCA
>CAIUCF010000879.1 GCA_903897565.1 uncultured Rhodospirillales bacterium
CAAATCCGTACTTCCGAGTAATGGCATCGTCGGGTGCGTGTCCCCGCAACCAACGATACTCGCGAGCCATCGCAACCAAAAAGCCCAGACTCAATCGAGCTGGGCTTTTTGCTGTCCGACGCCAACGCAGTCGTCGAAGCCAGATCGCCGCGTAACACCGTTGCGAGGCCACCACCCTCGGGCATTGCGGTGATCGCCTCGATCAGCGAGCGGATGATCTCGGTCGCCTCAACATTGCCAACCGGGGTCTCGGGTAGATGTGCAGGGCGCTTGCGGTAGCGGGCCGTGATGCTCGGGTGCGGCAGAGCCTCATGGTCCGCCCGATCTTGAAATCGGCGAGTTCGCGCCTTATCCCAGGGTGGCGACCAGGATCGCCTTGATGGTGTGCATCCGGTTTTCGGCCTGGTCGAAGACGATCGAGGCCGGTGATTCGAACACTTCGTCGGTCACTTCCATGGCGGTCATGCCGAAGCGCTTGGCAATGTCCTGGCCGATCGTCGTCTCGGCGTTGTGGAACGACGGCAGGCAATGCATGAACTTGACGAAGGGGTTGTCGGAGGCCGCCATCAACGCGGCATCGACCTGATAGGGCTTCAGCAGAGTGATTCGTCGCTCCCACAATGCCGGCGCTTCGCCCATCGAGAGCCAGACATCGGTATAGATGAAATCGGCCCCGGCGACGGCCGCCTTCGGCTCCGTCTCGCAGCGGATCTCGGCACCGGTCTGTTTCGCCACCGCAAGGATCTTGTCCATGAAGGCGGCATCGGGATGGAGCGATTCCGGCGCCCCGATCGTAAACTTCATGCCGATCTTGGCCGCGCCCATCGCCAGGGAGCGCGCCATGTTGTTGCGTCCATCGCCCATGAAGGCGAAGCGGATATCCGACAGATGCTTGTGGGTGAATTCGCGCATCGTCATGAAATCGGCGAGGATCTGGGTCGGATGCGCGCTGTCGGTGAGGCCGTTATAGACCGGGACCCCGGCGTTGCGGGCAAGGGTCTCGACATCGGCCTGGGCGAAGCCGCGGAACTCGATGGCGTCGAACATGCGACCGAGGACCCGCGCCGTGTCGCGCACGGTTTCCGACTGGCCGATATGGCTGCCACTCGGCCCCATATAGGTCACATGGGCGCCCTGGTCATGGGCGGCGACCTCGAAGCCGCTGCGGGTGCGGGTCGAATCCTTCTCGAAGATCAGGGCAATGTTCTTGCCGGTCAGCCGGGGCTGCTCGAAACCGGCCCGCTTCGCCGCCTTGAGGTCGCGAGCCATGTCAAGCAGGAAGCGGAGCTCGGCGGGGCTGAAGTCGTCGAGCGCAAGGACGTTGCGCCCGCGAAGATTGACGGCCATGGCAGTTCTCCAGTCTCGTTCGGTTTAAATCGGGTCGCGGCTGAGCGGGCAGGTGAGGCAATGACCGCCGCCGCGGCCACGACCGAGCTCGGAACCCTGCAGGGTGATGACCTCGATCCCGGCTTTGCGCAGCAATGTGTTGGTGTAGACGTTGCGGTCATAGGCGATGACGACGCCGGGCGAGATCGCGAGAACGTTGTTGCCGTCGTCCCACTGTTCGCGTTCGGCTTCGAAGGAGTCGCCGCCGGTGGCGACCACTCGGAGCGCTTTGACGCCGATTGCCTCGGCGACGACCTCCAGGAACGAGGCTTTCTCGGCGACCACCCGGATCCCGGCCTTGTCGTCTGACGGATGGAGCGAGAAGGGGCGCAGTCGATTGACGATGTCGGGAAAGATCGTCACCAGGTCACGATCGCAGAAGGTAAAGATCGTATCGAGATGCATGTAGCTGCGATCATGCGGCATCATCGCGGCGATCACCCGCTTGGCAGCGCCGGCCTTGAAGAGGCGGCGCGCATATTCGGTGACGGCCTGGGGAGTCGTGCGCTCGCCCATCCCGATCAGCACGACGCCCTCGGCGAGCGGCATGACGTCGCCACCCTCGGCGCTCATGATGCCCAGCTGTTCCTGCGCGGCGTCGAGGTAGCGGGTGAAGCTGGCGCCCTTGAAACGGGGATGGTGGTTATAGACCGCAGCGACATTGAGCGCCTCGAGACGCCGCACCGGCCAGAACATCGGGTTTACGAAGACCCCGTTATTGACCCAGCACGAGCTGTCGCGGGTGAACAGCTGGTTGGGCAGCGGCGGCAGCACGAACTCATGGTCACTGAGCGTGAGCGCAAACAGGCCCTTCGGCAGGAACGGCAGTTCCGAGCGGGCGATGCCGCCGACCAGGAAGGTCGCGAGCTGTGCCGCCGGCAATTCGTCGAGCCAGGCGCGGACTTCGCCGGACGTGCCGTGCCCGAGGGTCGCGATGTCGGTGCGGCGATCGAGCAGCCAGGTCCGCGCCGCCGCGTCGGCGAGGCTCTCGGCCAACATCGCTCCGAATTCATGCACGATCACGTTGCGCTCGCGCAGCGTGTCGACGAAGACGTCATGCTCCTGGCGCGCCTTCTTGACCCAGAGCACGTCGTCGAACAGGAAATCGCGGCAATTGCTCGGCGTCAGCCGCATCAGACCGAGATCTGGACGATGCACCATTGCCTCGCGCAGGACACCGACTTCGGAATAGACGCCCAATGTTGCGGTCATATCGAAATATCCTCGTGATGATGGTTCGGCCTGGGTCGCTAAGCTTCCTGGACGACATAGGTATGAAGACGAATGACCCCGTCGGCCCCGGTCTCGCGGTAGATGCCCTGGATTTCGCTGTCGAAGCCGGGAAATCGGTTGGCCGCCTGCTCGAACATCAGCAGGTAGTCGAGCATCGGGCGGGCGCGTTCGTCATAGCGCTCGCCCGGGATGATGACGCCGATCCCGGGGGGATAGACCAGCGCCAGGGTCGCGGCGACGCGACCCTCGACCGCGTCGAGCGGCAGGTAATCGACTTCGTCGCGGATGAAGCGTTGGGTCGCCTGCTGCGG
The DNA here is from genome assembly GCA_903897565.1 of uncultured Rhodospirillales bacterium. Lineage (GTDB taxonomy): Bacteria > Pseudomonadota > Alphaproteobacteria > ATCC43930 > CGMCC-115725 > CAIXXC01. Next base: position 2,931 of record CAIUCF010000879.1, read on the forward strand.
CGTCATTGCCATTTCCGGGAAATGCGCCGGACGGAACTGTTCGCGCTGCAGGTCGAGGACGCGATGCTCGCGATAGAATTCATGCATCTCGTGGCAGAGATCGTAGAGCCCGACATCGCCGTAACGCGCCGCGTGGCGGGCGACGAAATCGGGCATGACGCGGCGCAGCGGCGCGTTGCTGTCGTGCAGTTTCTTGAAGCTCACC
>CAIUCF010000880.1 GCA_903897565.1 uncultured Rhodospirillales bacterium
ACGACCAGGTTGCTGCTGCCGGGGGTGACGGCGAGGCTGCCGCCGGTCTGATTGTAATCGCCGGCAATGGTGACGATGCTGTTCAGGGCCAGGGCCGCGCCGCTGTTGATCACGGTATGGCCGGTGGCGATGACGTTGTCGTTCAGCAGCAGATTGCCCGAGCCGAACACCAGGTTGCTCAGCGTGCCGACGATGAGGCCACGGCCCGACGGGCCGGCCAGCGTGCCGATGGTGCCGGCAGCCGCGCCGGTGATCGTCAGCTCGTTCGCAGATTCGTTGTCGATGGTGCCGCGAATGACGCCGCTATCCGACAGCCCGCCGAGCGTGCCGGAAATATAGAGCGCGTTGCTGCCGCTGATCGTGCCGCCGGCGAGGTTGATCAGGGTCGTCAGCGTCCCGGCGACGTTGATCGCGTTGGTGGCATTGGCGATGACGCCGCTGTTGGCCAGCGTCCCCAGCGTGCCGCTCACCTGGATCGCACTCTGCGCCGCGGTGATCGTGCCGCTGTTGTTCAGGTTGCCGATGCTGCCGCTGGCGTCGAGATAGATGCCCTGCGGGCCGCCGTTGATGCTGCCGGTATTGATCAGCTGGCCCATCGTGCCGTAGTCGGCGACGCCGGCCGAGCCCGACGAGATCAGGCCGGCATTGCTCAGGGTGCCGAGCTGGGTGTCGTTCTGGAAACCCGCCGCCGTGCCGCCGAGGATGGTCCCGCCCACCGCATTGTCGACCAGGCCGATCGTCGTCTGGTTGCCGAAGCCCTTCTGGCTACCGGTGATCAGGCCGCTGTTGCTGACCGTGTCGATGCTGCCGTTGTTGGAGAACCCGCTGTTCGCGCCCGACAAGGTGCCGCTGTTGGTGAAGGTCCCGACTGTACCGGTCGACGCGATGTAGGCCGCGTAGCTGACGCCGCTGATCGTTCCGGTATTGCCGATGCTGGCAAGGCTGCCGCCGACATAGTCGTTGCCGATCGCGAGCACGAGACTGTCGCCGTTGATCGAGCCTGTGGTCGCAAGCCCGGTCAGGCTGCCCGCCGTGACGGTCACGCCCGTGTAATCGGAACCGGTCCCGCCGGCGACGAGGGTGGCGCCGCCGGTGCCGACCAGGTAATTCGCGGTCGAGACCAGGCTCGCCGACACCGTGCCGCCGGTGATGCTGGCAGCACCCGTGACCGACAGTACGTTGCTGCCGAGATCGAGCGTTCCGGTGTTCTGCGAATAGTTTCCGGTGATCGTCAGCGCGCTTGGCAACTGCACCGAAGCGCCGTTGTTGACCAGGGTGCCGCCGCCGACATCGACCGCGTCGGCGAGCAGGAGATTGCCCGACGCGAGGACGACATTGGCGCCCGTGCTGGCGATCGACCCGCCGGTCAGGCTGCCGATCGTGCCGACGCTGCCGCCGGTGATCGACAGCGCATTGCCCGACAGATTGACGATATTGCCGGTGATCGTGCCGCTGTTGTTGAGGGCGCCGAGGCTGCCGGTCGCCGCGATATAGACCGCTGTGGTCGCGCTCAGCGCGCCGGTGTTCGTGATCGCGGCCAGGCTGCCGCCGACGTAGTCGTTGCCGTAGCTCAACACCAGATTATTGCCGCTCGACGCGATGCTCGCGACCAGCCCGGTGATGCTGTTGCTGTCGAGCGTCGCGCTATAGCTCGAGCCGGCCCCGCCCGCCACCAGCGTGCTCGGCGTGCCCGTCAGATAATTGCCGGTCGAAGACAGGCTGGTTGCGATAGTGCCGCCGACGATCGTGGCGGCCCCAGTGACGACCAAGCTGCTGCTGCCTGGGGCGACGGAGAGGGTCCCGCCGGTCTGATTATAATCGCCGGCGATCGTGACGATCGTGTTCAGGGTCAGAGCTGCGCCGCTATTGACCACGGTATGGCCGGTGGCGATGACGTCGTCGTTCAGGAGCAGGTTGCCGGGGGCGAACACGAGATTGCTCAGCGTGCTGACGATGGTGCCACGACCCGACAGGCCGGTCAGGGTGCCGATGGTCCCGGCGGCGGCGCCGCTGATGGTCAGGGCCTGGGTCGACTCATTATCGATAGTGCCGCGGATCACGCCGCTGTCCGACAACCCGCCGAGCGTGCCGGAGATATTGAGGGCGTTGCTGCCGCTGATCGTGCCGCCGACGAGATTGATCAGGGTCGTGAGCGTGCCGGCGACGTTGATCGCATTAGTGGCGTTGGCGATGACGCCGCTATTGGCCAAGGTCCCCAGCGTGCCGCCCACCTGGATGGCGCTCAGCCCCGCCGTAATCGTGCCGCTATTGGTCAGGCTGTCGGTGGTACCGCCGATATCGACGCCCTGCCGGGTACCGTTGATGCTGCCGCTGTTGACCAACTGGCCGAGGCTGCCGAGGTTGGCAACGCCGATGGAACTCGACGAGATCAGGCCGGCATTGGTCAGAGTCCCGATCCCGCCCAAATTATGGATCGCCGAGGAGCTGCCGCCGAGGATGGTACCGCCGACGGCGTTGTCGAGCAGCCCGATCGTCGAAGTGTTGCCGAAACCGACTTCGCTGGTAGCGATCCGGCCGCTGTTGACGACCGTACCGATGCTGCCGTTATTGACGAAGCCGGTATGCGAGCCCGTCAGGCTGCCGGTGTTGGTAAAGGTGCCGACTGTGCCGGTCGCCGCGACGAAGACGGGGAATTCGACACCGCTGATCGTCCCGGTATTGCCGATGCTGGCCTGCGTGTCGCCGATATAATCGTTACCGATCGCGAAGACCAGGTTGGTCCCGCTGGTCGCCCCGGTCGCCGCGAGGCCGGTGACCCCGCCCGTAAGGCTGACATTGACACCGGTATAGTTTGACCCGGTGCCGCCGGCGACCAGGGTACCGCCAATAGATCCGGCCAAGTATGTGGCCGTGCTGGACAGGGCGCTGCCGTCGACTGCCACGGTGCCGCCGGTGAGGCTGGCGGCCTGGGTGACCACGAGTTCGCCGGTGCTGCCCAGGTTGATCGTGCCGGCCGTCTGGCGGAAGTTTGCGTCGACGTTGACGATGGTCGAAAGCGTAATGTCGGCGCCATTATTGCTGATCGTCACGGCGCTGGCGGCGACGCCTTTGGCGGCGATGCTGTCGTTCAACAGCAGGCTACCCGACGCGAAGGCGAGGTTGCCGGTGACGCCGATGGTGCCCTGGGTCCCGCCGGAGAATCCGGTAAAGGTGCCGACCGTGCCGGCGCTGCCGCCGATGATCGTGCCGAGGCTGGCACCGCCATCCTTGCTGATGTTGCCGAGGATCAGACCGCTGTTGACGATCGTCCCGATATTGCCGCCGGCAATAGCGTTGCTGCCGCCCGACATGGTGCCGCTGTTGTCGATCAGCCCGATAGCGTTATAGTTTTGGATCGCGTTGGCGGCGCCGGCGATGACGCCGCTATTGGTGACGGTACCGATACTGCCGTTGTTGTTGATGGCCCAGCTGTTGTTGGATATCGTGCCGGTATTGGTCAGCTGCCCGATGCTGCCCTGGTTCCACAGCGCGGTGAAATTACTGTTGGTGATGCTGCCCGAGTTCAGCAGCGTGCCGATGGTGCCCAGGTTGTTGATCGCGAACTGGCCCCCGCCCAGGGTGCCGCTGTTCGTCAGCGTACCGACGCTACCCGTGGCCGCGACATAGACGCCGGTGCTCGCCGAGGTAATCGAGGCGCTGTTGTTCAGCGTCGCCAAGGTGCCGCCGACATAGTCGTTGTTGACCGTCAGCAGCAGCCGGTTGGAAACCGTGCTGCTGGAATCGTAAAGACCGGTGATGGCAGCTATGGATACCGTGGCACCGGCGAGACTGAGGCTCGAGCCACTGACCAGGGTGTTGACGCTCGCCAGGTAGTTGCCGGTGCTCGAGAAACTCGACACCACCGTGCCGCCCGAGAGGTTGGCGGCACCGCTGGCGATCAGCCCGCCTTGCGTCGGGGCGATCACGAGGGTGCCCGCCGACTGGTTATAGGCGCCGGTGATGCTGACAATCGTGTTGAGCAGGATCGACGCGCCGGTATTCGCCACCGTATGGCCGGTGGCGTTGATGCGGTCGTTCAGCAGCAGGTTGCCGGTGTTGAAGGTCAAGTTGGACAGCGTGTTGATGATGCTGCCCATGTTGGTGAAGGTCGCGCCGGTCAGCGTGCCGATCGTGGCGCCGCTGCCGCCGCCGATGGTCAGGCCAACGGCGCTGCTATTGTCGATCGAACCGGCGATCACACCGCTATCGATCACAGGTCCTAGGTTGCCGGAATTGAAAATGGCCCTGGGCGCGGCGATGGTCCCACTGTTGAGGAGGGAGCCAATGGTCCCGCCATTGATGGAGATGCCGGTATTTGTCGAGAGGAGCTGACCGCTATTGATGACGGTGCCGATCGTGCCCTGGTCGTAAATGGCGCCGGTAAAGGCACGGATGACGCCACTGTTGATGATGGTGCCGATCGAAGAGACGTTCTGGTTGAGCCCGATGCCGCTGCTGGCGCCGCTGATGATCGTGCCCGAATTGTTGATGACGGCGATCGTTCCCGCGTCGGCGATACCGCCGGCCGCGCCGGCCCCGCCGACGGCGACGATGCGACCCTGATTGCTGATGGTGCCGATCTGGCCGCCAAAATTGATGAAGATGCCGCGGGTGCTGCCCGAGAGCGTGCCGGTGTTGGTCAGGGTTCCCACCGACCCGGTGGCCGCCACGTAAAGCGCCGTCTTTTGGCCGCTGATGGTGCCGGTATTGCTGAGCGTCGCCAGCGTACCGCCGATATAGTCGTTGTTGGCAGTCAGCACCACGTTGTTGCCGCTGACGCTGGTCGATGCGTACAGACCGGTCAAGCTGCTGGTGACGACGCTGGCGCCGGTGTAGTTCGACCCGGCGCCTGCGGAAATCACCGTGTAGTTGCCGGCGAGGTAATTGCTGATGCTGGAGGTGCTGGCGCGGATGGTGCCGCCGGTGATGCTGACCGGTCTATTCACGACCAACTGCCCGCTACCGGCGCCGACCGTCAAGGTCCCGGCGGTCTGCACGAGCGTGCCGGTGATGCTTAGCGTGTTGGTAATGCTCAGCGAGGCGCCGGTATTGCTGACCGTATTGGTGCCGACGTTGATGTTGTCGTTCAGGGAGATGTTGCCCGACGAGAACACCAGGCCCGCATTCGCGCTGGTGATGGTGCCGATGCTGCCCAGGGTACCCGTGATCGTACCGATGGTGGTCAACGTCCCGCCGGAGATGGTGGGCGCGATGGTGCCGCTGTTGAGGATGTTGCCGATGATCTGGCCGGAATTCGAGATCGAATTGATCCCGCCGACACCGGTGATCGTGATGGCGTTGATGGTGCCCTGGATCGTGCCGGTACGGGTGTTGATCAGGGTGCCGATGGTGCCCTGGCTGTAGACCGCGCGATCGCCGTAGATCAGGCCGCTATTGGTGAAGGTCTTGATCTGGGATTCGTTATCCCAGGTGAACGAGGTGTAGGTCAGGGTGCCGGAGTTGGTGAAGTTGCCGATCGTGCTCTGATTGACCAGACGGCCCGAGATCAGGCCGCTATTGCTCATCGAGCCGATCGAGCCCGCGTTCCAAAGGGCGTAGGTAGTGGCGCTGATAGTCCCGCTGTTGATGACCGCCCCGATCGAGCCGGCCTGGACGAAGACCGCGCGGCCGTTCGCCGCGGTATCGATGATGCTGCCGTTGTTCAGCAGGGTGCCGAGTTGCGAGCCCGCAGTGCCGGTGATCGTGATGCCGTAGGCGTTGGCGGTGTTGATGGTGCCGCTGGGCGTAACCGTCAGATTGCTGTTGGGCGCAGCAGTCGCGCTCCACACCGTCCCGGTCGCAATCGAGGTGCTGATGGTAATGTCGGCGGCCTGGGCTTGCGATACGACGACGAGGAAGGCTCCAAGCACGGCAGGCGACGCGCCGGACAGGAGAATGCCACGCAGCTTCCTGTTCCTGTATCCCAAACCGACCGGCATGCTTACCCCCAAACCCAACCTGACAACTGCCCAGCCACGGGCAAACACGATCCCCCGCAGCAGCCCAACCCCTGGCGCAGGCGATCAATCCATATACCTCCATAATATTTCAAAAGGCTGAAGATCTGGTCGATTATTTTGGGGAAGGTCAGTGATTTTCGTTATTGAAAAATTAACTAAAGATTGAGGTTTGCCGCGCGTCACGCCGCCGATTCCGCGGCCGCAGCACATAACCCAAGCATTTCTGCGGCAGAGACGGTAGAACCTGCGGCTGGGCAGCATTCCGCCACCACCACCTCCGGCACAAAATCCAGCCCCGGCTCGTGCAGCAATTGTCGGCGACCGCGGCAACGCAGCCACGCTTGTTCCGGCACCCCGCCAGGAAACCCGCCATCGACCTCGCAGCACCGTCGCGAAGCCGACAAACTCGAAAAATCTCTCTTTTGTTACAGCGGTATAGCGCGAATCCGGTCAAGGCGAGGCCGAGATACCCGCGGTCCGGATCACGCTAGGCGCGCCGGACGAATCTCGCCTGCGAAATTGTGCATCATTGCATTTCGCCGCATGATCGAAACCCCAGCGGCGCCGTAGCCGCGATCCGCGGTGCCGGAATTGGCCGTCCCGATGCCCTCGCCGCCTCATTTCTTCCCGTCCTGATTGCCCGGTCCCGAATGGCCGCAAGAGAACGTATCGGAGCACCGGATATAAAGTAAAACTGCTCTCTTTGGTGGTAGTTATATTCTACCTTAACATGTTTGTTATAATGTATTCTTCTATCTAAATTAGAGCTTCAGCCGCTTGAAGACGCGCTCCGGAATAAGCCGGATGATCAGCATGATCCAGCGCCAGATCGGTCGCAGATAGACGACGTCCCGGCCGCCGATCTGTGCCGCGCGGATCCCCAGGGCGATCTCTTCCGGCTGCGCCGTCAGCGCCTTTGGCAGCTTCATGCCCCGGGTCATCGCGGTATCAATAAACCCCGGTTTGACGGTCACGACCTGGACACCACTGCGACTCAGCCGGTTGCGCAGGCCGGAAAGTAAGGCGGCGAACCCCGCCTTCGCCGAGCCGTAGAGATAATTCGAGGCGCGACCGCGATCACCCGCGACGGAACCCACCCCGATGATGCAGCCGCTGCCGCGGGCCTCCATCCGGTTCGCGATCTCGCCGAGCACGCAGGCCGGACCGAGATAGTTGGTCCGCAAGATCACATCCGCCTGCGTCCAGGATTTCTCGGCCGCCGACTGTTGCCCCAACAGCCCGACGACACAGATCGCGATCCCCGGCAGGCTGCCGAGCCCGTCGAGGAAGCCGACATGCGCGGCGGTATCGAGCACGTCGAACTCGACCGCCCGGACCACGACACCGTAGCGCAGGGTGATGTCGGTGACATCGGCCTCGAGCCGCTCGGCACGCCGCGCCGCCAGCATCAAGGGATACCCCGCCCCTGCGTAAACCCGGGCCAGCGCCCGGCCGACGTCGGAGAGCGCGCCGAGGATCAGGACCGGGTCCTGGGGCATTGCGGCGGTGGCGGTGGCGGCGGTCATCGCAGGTGCAATCTTTCGGAAAGCAGTGAACGGAAACGTTGGTCCGGATCGACCTCGCGACAGACGTCGCGGAACCGATCCAGATTCGAATAGGAGTCACGCATCAGATCCGCGCCCATCCGCGCATCCTTGGCCAGGTAAAGCCGCCCGCCGCAGGCCGCGACCACGAGGTCGAGCTGCTGCAGCAAAGCGAAAATCTCCGCGGTCGCCGGGAAATCCAGCGCCAGTGTGTAGCCGGGCATCGGAAACGACAGCAGCCCCGAACCTCGGGCGCCGAATTGTTTCAGAACCGCCAGAAACGACCCGGCTCGGGCGCGCGAGGTAATCTCGAGCAATGCCAGCAAGGCGTCGCGACCGCCCTCCAACGGCACCACGCACTGGTACTGAAGAAAGCCGCGCCGGCCATAGATGCGGTTCCATGCGGTGATCGCGTCGAGCGGATAGAAGAACGTTTCGATATCGATGAACGCCCCACCCGGCCGCGCCCGCTGGTAATAGAGCGCATTGAACGCCGCCATCGCGGTGCCGTTCAGGACCCAGCCCGGCAAATCGACCGGGACCCGAAGCGTTGGTTTACGGCGCGGTGGCGCTGCGGGAACCGCCTGGCCTTCCAGCGTAGCGTCACGGCCGGCGTGCTCGCCGCGATACAGCACGGCGCGGCCCCGATCGCGACCACGGGCCAGGCAATCGATCCAGGCGACCGAATACGTCCAGGACTCGGAAGCGGCAAACCCGGCCAGCGCCTCGTCGAGGTCGCGGCAGCGCAGAGTCTCCTGCACCATCCACGAGGATTCGATGCGCCGCAGCCGCAGCGTCAGGTTCATGACGATTCCCGTCAGGCCCATCCCGCCGATCGTGGCGTGGAACAGTTCCGGGTTCTCCCGCGGCGAGCAACGCCGCCGCTCGCCATCCCCGCACAACAACTCGAACCCCAGCACGTGCTCGCCGAAACTGCCGTCGCGATGATGATTCTTGCCGTGGACATCCGCCGCGAGCATGCCGCCCAGGGTGACGAAACGGGTGCCCGGCGTTACCGGCGGAAACCAGCCCCGCGGCGCGAACAGCGCGAGGAGATCGGACAACAGCAAGCCGGCCTCCGCGGTCAGCACGCCCGAAATCGGATCGAACGCCAGCAATCGGTCGAGCTTCAGGGTCGACAGGGTGGCAGCGCGATTGAGCGCGGCATCGCCATAGGCGCGGCCATTGCCGCGCGCGATCAGCGACGTCTCGCCCTTGGCCTCGGCGATTACCGCCGCGGCTGTTCCCGGCACGAGCAGCCGGCAGGCCGCGACCGGCAGCCGTCCCCAACCCGAGAGCGAGATCTCGGTCAAAGGCTGGCGCCGACGATCAGCGCCAGAACGAAGCCGCACGCGAGGCTGGTACGGTCGGTGACGGCGAAGATGACGGGATCGTCATGCATGCGGCCGCGATGCGTCAGCAGCAGCAAATGCCCGACCCAGTAGATCATGACCAGGCAGCCCGCCCAGAGCCGCTCCGGGTGGCCGTAGAGCTGCACGACCTCGACGCTGCTGACATAGAGGGCGAAGACCATGACGCTGACGAAGCCGGAGCCGGCGGCCATCGCCTCGATGATGCCGAGGTCGTCGGCGCTGTACCCGCGACCGCTGATATTCGTCCGGCCGGCGTCCTTCTGCCATCTCAGTTCGGTCGCCCGCTTGATCAGCGCCAGGAACAGGAACAGGAACATCGCGAAGGCCGCCAGCCAATGCGACAGCGGCACGCCGGAGGCCGCCGCACCCGCGACCATGCGGATGCCGTAAAGCCCGCTGAGCGCCACGACATCGAGCATCGACAACCGCTTGAGCGCGAAGGAATAGGCGAGTGTCAGGCCGTAGTAGCCGATCAGCGCCGCGAGAAACGCCGGGGTCAGCGCCGCGCCCAAGCCCAACCCCGACAGGAGCAGCAACGGCGCCAGCACCAGACCGTGCTGCAGCGGAATCAGCCCTGCGGCAAACGGACGGTGCCGCTTGCCGCGGTCCTGGCGGTCGCTGGGCAGGTCCAGCAAATCGTTCAGCAGATAGGCGCTCGATGCACACAAGGAAAAGGCGACGAAGCCGAGCGCGAGGTTGAGCCACGTCCCGACATGGAAGGCGTGTCCGGCCAGGGCGGGCACGAACAGCAGGATATTCTTGATCCATTGATGAACCCGCAAGGCCTTGCCGTAGCGCGCCGGAGTATCGGTCCGAGCGGAAACCACCTCGGCGCCGGGATGCCGGTGTTCGAGCTTGCGGCGCAGGCTGGCGCCAGGTGCGACGGCATAGACCCCGGCGGCGCGATCCCAGACCGCGAGATCGGCATGGTCGTTGCCGACATAATCGAATCCACCGGCCCCGAACGCCCCGACCAGTGCTGCCGCCTTCGCGGCGCCGGACAGATTGCGGCCATCGGCCGACGCGAAGAACCCGTCGAACAGGCCGAGATGGTCGCAAACGGCGCGGGCGATCCTCTGGTCGGCAGCAGTCGCGAGGAACACCTTCGCGCCGCGCTGCCGGGCGTGGCGGATCAGGTCGACGACCGCCTTGTTATAGGGCAGCAGCGCTGGATCCAGGGCGGCCGCCCCTGCCACGGCCGCCTTGAATGCCGCCTTGCCGCGCATGAGCGAGGGCAAACAACGCAGCAGTCCCAGCGGGTCAGCCCTTAACAGGCCTAAGCAATTCTCGATAAGCGTGTCCGAATTGACCAGCGAGCCGTCGAGATCGACGACGAGGGGGAGGCCATCTTGCCGGGGGCCGGCCAGATCGATAACGGGGTCTTCGCGGCTCGACATTGCTCGCTTCTTCGTCTGCGTCCAATGAACTACCCGGCACGACCCGGACGGCGTCGCCGCGAGTGTACACCAAGAAATCTTAAACCGATCTGACTGTCGCACGCCTTGAACGGTGAAACCCCGCACCCCTATAGTCCGCGCCACGCCTTGACCCGGCCGGCCTCAGCCATCGCTTCTGGCCCACTCTGGAAGATCACTGATGAAACGCGCGCAACTCTGGCCGATCGTCGAGAGCCATGGCCCGGCCTGGGTCCTCGCCTCGCTCGCCGCCGCCCTGGCCCAGTTCCACATGATTGCAGCCGTCATGGGTGCGCGCTACGGCATGTCGATCGCCGCCGCCCAAGGCGTCGTCGACGGCATGCCGCATTGGCGGATCGACCAGAGCCGCGTGCTCGGCCCCTGGCTCGTCGAGGGACTCTCCCGGCTGACCGGCAGCTTCGGTACGGCGCATGTCCTCTATACCATTCTCCTCTATTTCCTGGCGGGGTTGGCGATCCTGGCGGCGTCCTATCGCCTGTTCGGCGCGCGCGCCGCCTGGATCTGCTTCCTGAGCTTCCACCTGCTGTGCATGCTTCTGATCAACAGCATGTGGCACTATGTCTGGGACAGCGGCGAGCTGCTGAGCTTCGTCGTTTTCTGCTACTTCGTGCTGTCCGGGAAAAACTGGCGCTGGATGGTCGGATTGTTCGCGATCTCCATCCTGAATCGCGAGAGCGCCTTCTACATCGCCTTGTGGATGATCCTGGATCCGCTGCTGACCGCGGCGCTCGATCGCACCCGCCCGCGGCCGGCGATGGCGATCGCCGGGCTGGGGTGCCTGCTCGCCGGCGGCGGCACCGTCTACCTGCTCCGCGAATTGCTGCTCAAGAAGGAGGTCGGACCCGAGATGTTCGGCATGCCGGAACTCGCCGGGCGCAACTTCCACCCCCATATCGCCGAGAACATCCGCTTCGTCACCGACGCGCTGCTGCACCCGACCCTCGACTTCAACATCCTGATGCTGGTGATCCTGGTGAGCCCGCTGGTGATGACCGTACTGCTGTTCAGGCGCCGCGGCCGGCGCTACCTGAGCCTCGGCATTCCCCATGTGCTGATCGCGCTGTCCCTGCCGATCGTCGGCGTGCTCTCGGAAACCCGGGTCATGTTCGACCTTGTCCCCTTCCTCGCCATCGGCGTCGCCGGATTGTGCGAAGAGGATCGGATTTGGGACGCGCCGTCAGCCGTTTGATGCGGGCCCGGCGGCCCGCAACCCCGCCAGCGCCGTCGCCATCCGGCTGACGAGTCCCGTCCAGTCGCCCCAGGCGGTCTGGCGAAACAGGCGGACAGAGGGATACCAGGGCGTGTCGTCGCGGCCGAGCAGCCAGCG
>CAIUCF010000881.1 GCA_903897565.1 uncultured Rhodospirillales bacterium
AGGCCCTGAATTGTTCGATGGCGTTGCAGCGCATGGTCGACGAGGGTTCCGCGATCGTCCACGGCTCGGTCGGCAGCCTCGACCAGGCGGCGATCGACAGTATGTTCTAAGCGCCCGCGGGCGCGTCGCGCGACGCGGGGCTCAGCGCGTGGTCACGAACGCGGACAATCGCGTCTTCGCCGACGGCAACGACCGCCAATCCGGAATATCGAACGAGAAGCACGCCCTCGTCCCGGTCGGAAAATGGCGCCCCAGCTCGTTGTCGAGTACCGGCAGGCCGCCATAGCGCGCGAATTCGATGGCGAGTTCATGGAGGCCGGGATTGTGCCCGACGATCCAGACATCGTTGGCCTCGTCAGGCAGTTGTTGCAGACGGGCGAGGATGTCGTCCCATTCCGCGAGATAGAGCGCCGTCTCGAACTGGATCTCGGGACGACGGGGCCAGGCCTGGCTTACCAGATCGATCGTCTCGCGCGTGCGCAGCGCCGGCGAAGACAGGACGAGATCCGGAATCTGCCCGCTGGTCGCCCGGCCGACCTTGGTGGCGACAATCCGACCCGCCTCCGCCAGAGGGCGCGCGAAATCGTCGTCGCCAGAATCGGCTGGCAGGGCCTTGGCATGCCGAAGAAGGCAGACATGTTTCATCGCTCAACGTCTCGTCGCTTTGATGCCCCGGCTTGCTGGGCTCGACCCCGATCACGGCTTGCCGGGGCAGGCCGGTTCCCGGTCTTGCCCAAGGGCAGACGCCGCGGCGCCAATGTCGGCTCCACGCCGTCGCCTACCCGAGAACAGGTTTAGACTAAGCGCCCTGGATCGACAGCCAAATTCGTGCCCGTCCAGCGGTAAAATTGCGCATCCGGCTTCCCGGCGTCGCTCTGATGTGTTGTGATTTTGTCCCACTGCCGCTATCTCGGGCAGGATTTTTCCCGAGAGGCGAGTGAACCACCGCCGCGATGCTGTGGCAGCCTCGGTGGCTGTGCTACAACCACGGCAATCAGCCCAGCAGGACGATCATTCGATGGCCAGTGACCAAATCCACCCCTCGGACGCACTCTATGACAAGGCCGCCGATATCGCGGAGAAACATCTCGCGGCCGCGCTTGAAGAGGGAGCGGCGCTCGATTACCTCGTGTCAGTCATGATGGTCGAGGCTGCCGTCAATGCGGCGGTCGAAGCCACGAGTCCAGAAGACGTCGTCAAGTTGCTGAAGGACCTGGTGCGCCAGATCGAAGACGACATCGAAGACGCCAATTGACGGCAACGACCGACCGTAAACCCTATCTTTATTCCACGCGGCGCTAATCTCGAATTGTGCCTGGACGAGCTGCGGCCGGTGGACGCCGCCAAGCCTTGTGCGCTTCGGGGATTGTAACGATTGTTGTAGTGCCCACTTGTCGGGATCGACGGGAAGCTGCAAGGTAGTGCGCGGAATTACGTCCGGCCCGGCAATTGCACAGCCGGTCGAGCAATCTGCGCTGTTATCTCCTTGCCGCGAGGTCGAGGACCGGGACGCGGGCGACGCTGAGGGATTGGGTAGGCGATGATGTATCAAGCATTTCAAGTTCAGAGTGACCTCCTCGGGCCGGTTCGCCTCATGGCCCAAGTCGCCAATGGCTGGCTCACGCAGCCGCTCGTTTCGGATGCACCGGGGGCGAGGGCGGTCGCCGCAGCGCTGGAACTCGTCGCGAGGGCCGGCACAACACATTCGCGGCCGCCGTTCGGGATCGACAAGGTGACCGTCGACGGCGTCGAAGTCGCGGTGCATGAAGAGGCCGCGATCCGCGACCCGTTCTGCACGCTGCTGCATTTCCGCAAGGATATCGATTTCGACCAGCCGAAACTGCTGTTGGCGGCACCGATGTCCGGTCATTTCGCGACTCTGCTCCGCAACACGGTCGAAGTCCTGTCGCGTGACCACGACGTCTACATTACCGACTGGCACAACGCCCGCGATGTGTCGCTGCTTTACGGCAAGTTCGATTTCGACGACTACATCGAGTCGGTGATCCGCTATCTGCAGTTTCTCGGGCCGGGTTCGCATGTGATGGCTGTCTGCCAGCCGTCGGTGCCGGTCATGGCGGCGGTCGCGCTGATGGCTGCGGATAACGATCCCGCCCAGCCGCGGACGATGACCCTGATGGGTGGCCCGATCGACACTCGAATCAACGAGACCGAAGTCAACCGGATGGCGAAGTCGCGCGACTTCGAATGGTTCGAGCGCAACGTCATTACCAACGTGCCGATGCGCTATCCCGGCGCCTTCCGTCGGGTCTATCCCGGCTTCATCCAGCTCGCCAGCTTCATGGCGATGAATC